>JBNMHA010000014.1:0-30366 GCA_050872545.1 Spirochaetales bacterium
CGTGATAAAAGTTAGGAAAGGGGAAACAGCTCTTTCAGCATGCCGCAGTTTCCCCTTTCCTATGACCTATCCCTTTCTTGGCAAGCTAATGTTTATACAGGGGACAGACCTGTATCCTATTTTGGAATCGAGGTCTGTCCCTAAGTAAACACTGTAAATCAAGTGCAAGAATAACACATAACGTAAAACGATAATGCAACTAAGTTTATGCAGCAGAATGATATTCTATAACAGAAAATTGTTCCATACGCAGCTTTGCGTCTGCAATAATTTTTTCAAGCTGTTTCACAACATCACCGGTAAAGTGAATCTCATCACACATTTCACATTTATAGCATGGAATATTTCTGATAACCAAAACGCCGAAGCCCAGTTCTATCGCCTCTGTTGTTGTGCTTCTATAAGTTTCATTTAAGCAACGAATACATTTCATTTTTGCACCTCCTGCTTTTTACGTGTTTTAAATTTTATCATCATTAATGACAAGTTAAAAAGGAACAGACCTGTATCCTATTTTAGAATTGAGGTCTGTCCCTAAATCAGGCTCCACATCCGCCTGGCTTTGCATATTCCAATTCAGTATCAGAGTCTGTCCCCGACGTAAACAAGATAGTTTACCACACAACTCCACGCAAAAAAGGGACAGACCTGTATTCTATTTCAGAATTAAGGTCTGTCTCTAAATCTGTTTCCACATTCGCCCGGCTCTGCATATCCTAACTTAGCATTAGGGTCTGTCCCCTAACTTCCCACACCAAAAAAAAGATTTCGCCATTAGCAAAAGCCTGTAAGGAGGTAAGCAGGCGTTTGTACACAGCAGCATAGCTGTGTTTCGGCGAAACCACGAATAATATATAACTAAAACTCTTGACATTTTTTTTTTACATCCCTTTTATAATTTCAATCTATGGAGGAATGTATGAAAAGGAAAAATTATTTTAAGACATTCAGCGTATTTTTTATGCTTATGCTGCTGTCTATCGGCTGTCAACCTGAATCGGGCAGCGAAAGCGAACCTGCGAAGAAAACATTCACAATCATTTTTAATCCCAACGGCGGCACTGGAGAGATGAATCCGCAGACCGCAGAAGAAGGTACGGAAATCACGATTGCGCAGAACGTGTTTACCAAAGATGGCTACGACTTCACCAACTGGAACACCGATGCTGACGGAAACGGCACAAACTATGCGGACGGCGCAAAAATCACGTTGACCGCCGACATCACACTTTTTGCGCAATGGGTGGCAGAAAACGGAACTGCCTACAAAGTGGAACATTTTCAGCAGAATATTACAGATAACGGCTACACGCTCGTAAAAACCGAAACGATGACAGGAACAACAGGCGATGAAACTGCTGCAAAGACGGAAGATACAGCCGGATTCACCGCAAAAGAATTCGCACAGGTAAAAATCGCTGCGGATGGCTCGACAACCGTAAAAATCTACTATGACAGAAAAATGGTTACATTAACATTGAACTGCGACAACGGAACCGCTGCTAAGACAATAACCGGAAAATTCGGTGCCGATGTGAAAGTAGATATACCGACTAAAACCGGCTATACATTTGCTGCTTGGAATCCCGAATTGCCTGCTACGTTCCCGGCAGAAGATGCGCAATATACCGCAAAGTGGGTAAAAGAGGGCGATTACATCATTACTTACAAAAATACGGAAAACGCAATAAATAATAATCCTGCCGGCTATAACGTAGAAACCGAGACAATAACACTAAAACCTGCTGTCAAAAGCGGTTATATTTTCGACGGCTGGTACAAAGAAGATTCATTTGCAACAAAAGTAACCGAAATTGCAAAAGGTTCGACCGGCAATATCACGCTGTATGCAAAGTGGAACTTGGAAACTTATTCTATTACCTACGAACTGAACGGCGGAACGAATGAAGCTGAAAATCCCGAAAGCTATAACGTGGAAACCGAGACGATAACGCTAAAACCTGCTGTCAAAAGCGGTTACATTTTCGACGGTTGGTACAAAGAAGATTCATTTGCAACAAAAGTAACTGAAATTGCAAAAGGTTCAACTGGCAATATTACGCTTTATGCGAAGTGGAGCTTGGAAACTTACACAATCGCCTACATTCTGAACGACAACGAAACGAATCCGGCGCAGAATGCAAACCCGGCGGAATACAACATCGAAAGTGCGGTAACGCTTGCCGACCCGACACGCAGATTCTATGAGTTTGCAGGCTGGTACAGCAACGCGGACTTTTCCGATGAAAAATTGACCGGCTGGAACGTGGGTGCAAAAACCGGCGACATCACGCTTTATGCAAAGTGGAATTTAACGCAGGCTTCCATTTCAGCGACGATTGAGGCAGGAGCAACCGAAATCAGGCTGTCAGGCGAAATCTCCGAAGATACAATAAACATGATTTCCGAAGCACTCAAGAAAAATTCCAGTAAAAAACTCGCAGTTGACCTTAGCCAAACGACCGGGCTTACTACTATTGACTGGAACGCGTTTAAGGATTGCAGCAATTTAACTAGTGTAAACATTCCAGGCAGTGTTACTTCTATTGATTGTGTGGCATTCTCTGGTTGCACAAGCTTAGCAGAATTAACAGTGTCTGAAAGTAATGAAACCTTCAAAAGCTATGAAAATTGCATCTATACAAAAAACGGAAAGAGTTTTGTTATGGCTGCAAAAGCTTTAACAGGTGTAAAATTTCTTGACGGCGTTACTTTTATCGAAGACTTTGCATTCTATGATTGCAGTAACTTAAATAGTGTAACAATTCCTAACAGCGTCACTGAAATTAAAGATTCTGCGTTCTATTATTGCCGTAACTTAAAAAGTGTAAGCATTTTAGACAGCGTTACTTTAATGGATGATACTATATTCGAGGATTGCACAAGCTTAACAGAATTAACAGTGTCTGAAAGTAATGAAACATATAAAAGCTATGAAAATTGTATCTATACAAAAGATGGAAAGACTTTTGTTATGGCCGCCCAAGGTTTAGCAAGTGTAAAATTTCTTGAAGGCGTCGAATCTATCCATTCAAGGGCGTTCAGACAGTGCCGCAACTTAACAAATGTAACAATTCCTGACAGCGTTACTTCTATCGATAGTAATGTGTTCGTTAATTGCAGTAGCTTAATAAGTGTGAACATTCCTGACGGTATAACTTCTATTCGTGATGCTACATTCAGTAATTGCAGTAATTTAAAAAGTGTAACAATTCCCGACAGCGTTACTTTTATCGGTAGTTATGCGTTCTTTAATTGCAGCAGCTTAACAACAGTAAACTACAAAGGAAGCGAAGAACAGTGGAACAAACTAAAAGCAAATGCAGTTGCAAAAGGGGGCAATGAGGCTCTTACAGGTGTAACTGTAAATTATAATTAAATAGGCGAGTAAAAGAGATTCCTGTGTCGTGGCACAGGAATGACAATAAAGCAATCTGTCATTATCGGGCTTGATTTTGTCATTGCCGCACTTGATGCGGCAATCTCGTGAGTTAGAGAAGAGATTCCCGCATCAAGTGCGGGAATGACATAAAAACAAGAGATGGTTGAGCGTGTCGAAACCACCTGATTTACAGAGTTCATTTCGACGAGCTCAATGAGCTCTGTAAATTGTATAGACTGGGCAACCTTTCAAAATTTGTCATTGTTGGGTATAAGTCCGGCAATCTCTTGTAAAACATTCAATAGATTTCAGTGTTTACTAGAGTGAACACTGTAGATCGAGCTCGAGAATCACAGTTTATTTTATGTACTTTTCATCAGTTTCAGGAATTCTTCTTTTGAGCTGTTGTTCAGACAGATGTAAGCTCGGCTTTTCCCACTTATGGCAGATGATAAACGCAGTAGCTGAAAAACTTTTTCATTAGTATTTGCATTTGACATTAGAATTTTGCTTATTTCTTTGTCTTTTCCAGCGGAACGTAGAATATTAACAGTTGTTTCTAAAACTGAAGTGCTTGCTTCTGCGTACGGAGTGAAAACTTTTGACAGATTATTTATTTGAGTCTTCTCATTGTTTCCCTTACCGTTTATATTTTTAATTTCCTTTCTGGTAAGAATCCAATTGAATATACGCATAATAAAACCGGCACTTTTTGTTTGCTCATTGATGAAATCGGTAAGCAGAGTATTTATTTTTGAACTGCTTATAAGTGTGGTAATTTTTTTTATTGTTTCGCTGTACGGAGTATAATTTGGATCAAGTTTGTCCTTAATTATGATTTCTTCAAGGAAGCGCAGCAAAGAAATATTTTTTGAGGCAATTATAGTTTGACATATTTCTTCTTTTTTAGGTTTATACAAAATGTACTGCTTCGGTGATTCTTCAAATGAATCTTGCTCTCTTACAGAGTAGCTTTCAATCAGCATATTTTTTAAAATATTTCTTATCGCATCAATTTTCTTTGGCGTAAGAACGAAATATTTCTTTTTATTCTCGGTAACGGTAAGCTTGTTACCTTGAACTTTCAGGTTGTAGGAAAGTCCGTTTACTGTTTGCGTGTATTCTGTTTGCTGTTCCAGTTTTACAGCTGAAAAGAGAAAAAAGCAACTTTTATCCGAAAAGAAATTTACCGCATCTTCCTTTGTAGCAGCAACATTCATTTTTAATTTAATATGCTTTGCCAGCAAATCCCATATTTCGTCGCTTTTTGGAAATGTTTTGCGTTTTGTATCAAAGTAAAGCTTTTCATCTTCAATCGTACTGTACAAAAGAGCTTTTTTCTCTGCTTCTATTCGTTCTTGTTCCTCTGCTTCGGAAATTGTATTTGTTATCAGGGAAAGAAAGTAATTATGCCAATCATGCATGTATTTGCGGAATAAATCAAGATACGAGAAACTTACTTCATGAACTTGATAAGGTTTTGTATTTTCTAAATCGGTTTCCATTTCTTCCATAATGGTTTTTGCGTCTTTATTCGGGTAGGATTTCAAATATTCCTGAATCTTTTTTTTGTTATTGTCATCGATTTCTTTTTCGTAAGTATCAAGCGTTTCTTTTGTAATTTTAAAGCTGCCCAAAATACTTGAATATTTAGGCATTTTTTCTACTAACCTTTGGATTTCATATACGGCGGTTTCTTTAAATATCAGAATAAAATTGAACGATTTTCTGTCAAAATTCTTTATTCTGATTTTCATTTTGCTGAAATTCAAAAATTGGTCTACTAGATTAGGAAATATTTCTTCATGTAGTTCTGCCAGCTTTGGAGCCGAATAAATTGCGTCAAGTGAGATTTGACCTGTTTTCCACATCATTTTTTTAAAAGCATCGGAAATTAGGGTTGATTCATATAAAAGTTTTTCAATTTGAGTCATATTTCCCTCTCTAGGAATAAAAAATTATTTTTCGTTCATTCTATATTATTTACTGTTTTAAATCTTCAATTATTAGTTTTTATTTTTAAAAATGAAAATTTTCACAAAAAACCATAGTTTGTCATTGCTATATTGCAATAGATTCTTTTGTCAAACAAAAGAATGACGAGGAATGCAAGTTCAGAATGACATGCAGACAAGTGTGAAAATGACAGAAAACTTTATCTGTTCTTTTTAATTTTCTTCTGCAAATCATAAAGCAAAGTCAAAGCCTGAATCGGCGTTATTCTGTCCAAATCAAGAAACTTAACGGCATTGCAAATCTCTTTTGATATATTGTCTTCTTTATAATTCTCATGAAAATCAAACAAGTTGTCTTTATATGCTTCTGTTTCATGATTGCTTTGCACAGTGTTTTTGTTGTTATTATCATTTTGTTCAAGTTCATCCAACAGTTTTTTTGCGTATTTTACGATTGAATCCGGCATTCCGGCAAGTTCCGCAACGTGTATTCCGTAACTTTTTTGTGCTGCTTCGGGAATTATTTTGTGCAGAAAAGTAAAGCTTGTGCCGTCTTCTTTAATTGCTACCGAGTAATTTTTAATTCCCTCTTTTTTATCAAGCTGCGTTAATTCATGGTAATGTGTGGCAAATAATGTTTTCGCACCTAAAATTCGCTTATCGTGGATATAGTCAAGGATTGCCCAAGCAATAGCTAAACCGTCGTAAGTGCTTGTTCCACGTCCGATTTCATCCATAATTATAAGGCTTCGTCCGGTCGCATATTTTAAAATGTTAGCGGTTTCTTGCATTTCCACAAAAAAAGTAGACTGCCCGCGCGCCAAGTTGTCTGATGTTCCGATACGAGTGAAAATTCTGTCTACAACTCCGATTGATGCAGAGGCAACAGGAACAAAGCAGCCTATTTGTGCCATTAAAATAATCAATGCATTTTGCCGCAGATATGTAGATTTTCCTGCCATATTCGGTCCGGTGATTATCATCAGATAATTTTTCTCGGTAATTTTTGTATCATTCGGGATAAAATCATCGTAATCCATTTTTGTTTCTACTACAGGATGACGACCTCCAATAATTTCCAAATCAAAGCCGTCATTCAACTTTGGGCGTACATATTTACGCTCTTGCGAAATTTTTGCGAATGACAAAAGTACATCGAGTTTGGAAATTACTTCTGCATTTTCCTGAATCTGAACAAGTGATTTCAGAAGAATTTCTCTTGTTTCAATAAAAATATTTTGTTCGATTTCATTTATGCGTTCTCGTGCGGTAAGAACCTTAGATTCGTATTCGGATAATTCTTTGTTGGTATAACGGCATGTATTTACCAATGACTGACGCAGGATAAAATCGTCGTTAAGATTTTTTGACTGCACTTTTGATATTTCAAAGAAATATCCTAAAATTTTATTGTATTTAATGCGCAAAGTCGGAACATCAAAATTTGCTCGAATTTCGGATTCTATTTTACCGATGTATTCCTTGCTCTTGGAAGACAACAGTTTCAGTTCATCAAGTTCCTTTGAAAATCCGTCTTTTACAATATTGCCTTCATCTATAAATGTAGCCGGGTCATCTTTTATTCGTTCATCAAGTAACGTTACCGCTTCAGGCAGTGCTGCAAATGTGGAAAAAAGTTCTTTCATCTGCTCAACATTGCCAAGCAGTTCAATAATTTTGCCGCATTCTTGCAGTGAAACTTTTATGCTGATTAAATCCTTTGGTGTTGCTTTGTCCATTACAAGTCTGCCGGCAAGCCGCTCCAAATCAGCAATGTTTTTTATGGAATTTTCAAGCTGTGCTGCCAGACCGGGCGTTTGTACGAAAACATCTACAATATCGAGCCTTTTTTCTATTTCCTTTGTATGAAGCAGCGGTTCCACAATCCATTTCTTTAAAAGTCTGCCTCCCATTGATGTCAATGTGCGGTCGATTGTTTCAAGCAGTGAATTAGTCGCTGTTCCGTCGTTTTGATTTCGCAGAAGTTCCAAATGTTTAATGGTGGATTCATCAAGCTGCATTATGCAGTCGCTGCTGTGATAGCGCAGCGGACGGATATGAGCTAGTGAACCTTGAAAATTGTTTCGCAGATATTTCAATAATGCGCCGGGAACAGTTAAATCTGTTTTTAGTTCCGGTATTCCGAGCTGGCGCAGACTTTGGGCATTGAACTGTGTTAATAATATTTTCTGATTTTCTTCCGGCAAGAATTGTTCGTCACCATATCGGTTAATCAAAATACCTTCTGTTTCCGAAAAAAGTTCCTCAAGTGCAGGAAAACGGTGCAGCAGTGATTCCGGAACGATTATTTCCTTTGGCTGCAAGCGGCACATTTCGCCGCGCAGTACGGAGAAACCGGACGTTATATCCAGTTCTGCCGTTTCAAATTCACCGGTGGAAATGTCAATGTATGCAATTTCAAGCCAAGTGCCTTTAGCGTTTAATCCCAACAGATAATTATTACTTTTATTTATCAGCTGATCTTCTTTAACTATTGTACCGGGGGTAATTATTTCGGTAATGCCACGTTTGACCAGACCTTTTACCAATTTTGGGTTTTCAAGCTGCTCGCAGATTGCTACTTTCTTTCCGAAAGAAACAAGTTTTTTTATATAGAAATTGACTGCATGGTACGGAACGCCGCACATCGGAATTTCATTTTGCCGTTTGGTTAATGTAATGTTGAGGAGCCTTGAAGCTTCAACGGCATCGCTGTCGAACATTTCATAAAAATCACCGCAGCGGAAAAACAAAAAAGCATCCGGGTATTTGATTTTTAATTCTTTGTGCTGCTTCATCATCGGCGTATCGTATGACGAAGTTTCTTTTTTAATTTCTTCTTTATCTGACATATAATCCCTGATTTGCATAGATGTGCTTTTGAATTTACATATTTCGACGCAATTATTCAAAAAAAACAGCATTTAATTTAGAAAATTTGATTGAAAAGAAATTTTTTTATTGGTAGTATCATTGAACTTTTTACTTATGCTAATACTAATGGGATATATCTATGGCGACGTTACCTTCTCAAAAATTACAAGAATTATACGAACAATACGGTACACGGGAAATCGCATTCAATAAATCAATCCGTAATGTTACAGGGCTAGATCCTGCAAAGATTTGTCTGAAAATCGGCAGTGATCATTTGCCGTGCGTGCTTTATTCATGCTCGATGAATGACGCAAAGGTAATTATGCCGCTGGATACAGAAGCTTTTGAAACTATTAAAAAAGCGAAGAATCTCGTAAATCTGCGTTTCGCGTTTTTCCCGAAAACATCTAAAAACCCGATTATATTTTTTGTTTCTTCTGTGATTAAAGGTTTTACTTCATTTAAACTTCAGCATGAATCTTCATACTTAGTTGCGTTGGAGTTTAATCAACGTCCGCCTGATGATTTAATAGAAATTATCGGGACTATTTTCCAGTCTATCGAAAATTTTGAAAAACGCCGTGAATTGCGTATCAATCTTGATGCAAATGTAGTGAATGATATGGAAATTACTTCTGTTAATACTTACTGCATAGTTGATTCAATCAGGCGACCGTGCATTCTGAAAAATTTATCAGCGTCCGGTTTAGGTGTTATTATGATGTGTAATCCTAAATTTCTGCTGAATAAAAAAATTACTGTTGCAATTTATTTGTACGACCACAATGAACCGCTACTTTTGGACGGTGTGATAAAGCGTTCTGACGGTATCGAAGGCAGAAACGATTTGTATCTTATGGGAGTTTTGCTGAATAAAGATGAAATTCCTTACGGATATAAAGATATGATTAACGGGTACATTGATCATTTGGAAAGCATATTGAAGCATAAAAGAGTAGCAAATGTTGCTGCGGAATAAAAGTTTCTGCGTTTGTGCTTTATCATTGTTGGTTATTTGTTCATGCAAAAATTCACCTGAAACACTTTCTGTTCCGCGTAAGATTCCGATGTTGCCTGAAAACGGTACGGTAACATCGGAATCAGCTTCTTTTTTTAGGAAGACTTTCGATGAACTAGGAAAAAATCTTAATTCAGTTTTGCAGCTGTCGGAAGATTGCGTTCTTGAAGTTCAGAATGGGCAGTATAAATTGAAAAAGGGAACTGTAACGGAGATTACTTCCCCAACTAAGCAAAAATTAAAAAATATAAAATATCAGACAATGCTTCCGTCGGTAACCGGCAGTTATTCGTTCTTCAGAATGTTGATACCGAAAAAGTTTGTTCCGGAAGATGCGAAATTCAATGTAAAATATTTAAACGGTGAAAAATTACAGGATTCAAAAGAGGGAAATGTTTATTCGTATTACGAAAATTCTCATTCTGATTTTTACGGCGTTTTTTTGCCGTTTTCACCGTTGTATGACGCAGATCATTATTTCTTATCAATACAAATGGCTTTTAATGACGGTGAAAAAATAGCTGTTTATTCTACAGGAGAAATTAAGAAAAGTACTTTTAAGGAACAAACCCTTAATTTCCCAAAAGGCAAATCCGGAGAATTAGCAAGCGCAAGCAGGAAACTTTACAATAAACAGCAGGCTGCGCGCCATGAACTTTGGCGAACGGTAACTGCGCCTTTGACAAAAGATGTTCTGCAAATTGGTAAACCGCTTGATAATACATTGAGATTAACATCGGATTTTTGTTTTACAAGAAAATGGTTTTTAAATACAGGACAATTGTATTCAAGAGATATTCACCTTGGAGTTGATTACGGTGTGCCTACAGGAACGCCTGTTTATTCATTGCTTGACGGAGTTGTGGTTTCGTCCGAGCTGCAAGAATTGTACGGTAATATGGTAATTGTGGATCACGGACTTGGCTTATATACAAATTATTGTCACATGAGCAAACGTCTGAAAAATGCCGATACATTGATTGAAAAGGGCGAGACTTTAGGTGAAGTAGGAATGACCGGCGCCGCTACAGGACCGCATCTGCATGTGGAAGCGAGAATTTACGGAATACCGATTGATTACCGAAAGCTGGAATATTTGCCTGAGTTATTTGTTTCCGAGTAACCGGACTGCATGCTGAAAAACAAAATGGATTGACAAAAAACGACAATTCTTTTATCTTGCCGATTCAGAAAAAGGAGTGGCTTTTTATGCTTGAAGGAATTACTAAAGCACTTACAGATTCATTTAAAGTGATTAGCGGCAACGCAAAAATTACGGAAGCGAATATCGGTTCTGTTATAAATGAAATCAGAGTCGCACTTTTGGATGCCGATGTCAGCGTTGATGTCGTAAAAGAATTCATTAATGAAATTACAGCTAAAGCCATCGGTGAGCAGGTAGTTCGTTCTGTGAATCCGCGAGAACAGTTTATTAAAATTGTTTATGACGGAATTGCGGAAATACTCGGAAGTACTGCAAGTGGATTAAAATTAAAACCTAAATCAGCAAAATCTCTTTCTGTTATTTTGCTTGCCGGATTACAGGGTGCGGGAAAAACCACTACTGCCGGTAAATTGGCAAAATATTTAAAGGATAAAGAGAACCGCAAAGTTTTACTTTCTGCATGTGATGTTTACAGACCGGCGGCGATTGAGCAGCTGCAGCGTGTCGGTGAAATTGCAGGTGTGGATGTTTTTACTGGAGATAAAAAAGATGCGGTAAAAACAGCGAAAGAATCTTTTAAACATGCAAAGACTGGAAATTATGATGTTTTGATTATCGATAGTGCAGGACGGCTGCATATTGATAAAGAGATGATGAGTGAGATTAAGAAAATCTCAAAAGACCTTCGTCCAGATGAAACGCTTTTTGTTTGTGATGCAATGACAGGGCAGCACGCTGCTGAAATTGCGAAAGAATTTAACGATACATTAGAACTTTCCGGAGTAATTCTGACTAAGTTTGATTCAGATACTCGTGGCGGTGCTGCTTTTTCAATAAAGAAGATTACCAATAAGCCTATAAAATTTATCGGTGTGTCCGAGAAAATTGACGGATTGGAAGTTTTTCATCCGGAGCGAATTGCTTCCAGAATTTTGGGAATGGGAGATATTGTATCTCTTGTAGAAAAAGCGGAGCAAATATATAACGAAGAAGAAGCCATAAAACTTGAAAAGAAAATGCGAGATGCGGAGTTTACGCTGCAAGATTTTCTTGAACAGATGGAACAAATGAATAAGCTTGGTTCTATGGAAAAAATTTTGGAAATGATTCCCGGTATGCAGGCAAAAATGGGAAGCATTAATATTGATGAATCGAAAATTGCGCGACAAAAAGCTATTATTCAATCAATGACACTGAAAGAAAGAAATGATTCACGGCTTATTTTAGGTTCACGAAAGCGTCGAATTGCCAGAGGTGCAGGAGTGTCAATTTTGGAAGTAGACAAACTTTTGAAGAACTTCCAGAAGTCGAAACAAATGATGAAGAAGATGATGAAGAATAAAAATATGTTGGCAAATTTGGGTAATATAAAATAAAAATGCCTATAAAATACAAACGGAAATGACCAATTAAGGAGGAAATTTTGGTTAAAATCAGATTAAAAAGAGTGGGAACTACAAAAAGACCATACTACAGAATCGTTGTTACAGATTCAAGAAGTCCAAGAGACGGAAGATTTATTGAAGAAGTAGGTACTTACCAACCTTTAGTAAAAGAAGAAGAAAATCAGGTGAAAGTTGATGTTGAAGAAGTAAAGAAATGGTTTTTAAACGGTGCTCAACCAACTAACATTGTCAGAAAACTTTTGAATAAGAAGCAATTCAAATTTGACAGAACACAACTTTTAAAGAAATAAATACTTTATTGCCGGCAGGAAAAGGAGAACACTGAATGAGTGAAAAAGAATTGGTTGAATTTATTGCCAAATCCTTAGTGGACAATGCCGATAAGGTTGAAGTAAAAATGCTTGAAAGTGAAAGATCTACCATTTTGGAATTATCAGTAGATGAAAATGATATTGGTAAGATTATAGGAAAGCATGGCAGAATTGCGAAAGCAATAAGAACAATTCTCAGTGCAGTTTCTAATAAAAGCAATAAGCGTGTTCTTCTTGATATTATCGATTAAGAATGAATAATAAAATAAAAGTAGGTTTTATTAGAAAAGCTCACGGATTAAAGGGAGAAGTAAAAATTCTCCCTTTAACTGATGACCCTAAGCGTTTTAGAAAGTTAAAAAAACTTTTTCTTGGAAAAGCTGATGAAGCGGAAGATCATTTAAAAGAGTATGAAGTTGAATCTGTAAGATTTTCTATAGAAGAAGTTATTCTGAAGTTCAAAGAAAGTTGTGATAAAGATGCGGCTGATTCCCTGCGCGGAACATCAGTTTATATAGACCGCAACGATGCGGTATCATTGAATGAATGGGAATTTTATACTCAAGATTTAATCGGACTTTCAGTCTTTTATAAAGAAGAAAACGTAGGTAAAATTACGGACGTATTGAATACCGGCGCAAATGATAATTTGGAAATTCTGTTAAATAACAATTCAAAACATATTTATTATCCTTTTATTCGTACTTTTATTGATAGTGTTGATTTAAAAAACGGTTGTCTGACAGTTAATCAATATGAAGGATTCTTCGATTGATTAATTTTTATGTTTTGAGTCTGTTCCCAGAATTGTTTGAAACTTTTTTTGATACAAGCATTGTTAAAAAAGGCTTTGAAAGAAATGCTTTCAATTATACTTTGAAAAATTTTAGAGAATTTGCCGTAAATAATTACGGACAGGTCGACGATGCACCTTACGGAGGCGGAGCCGGAATGCTGTTGCGTCCGGAACCTATTTTTGATGCGTACAAATCTCTCAATATTCCGGAGAGTGGGAAGAAAGTATTATTTTTTTCTCCTAAAGGGAAGAAAATAGATCATAAATATATTCTTGACTTGACAAAGCTTGAAAATATTGTTTTAATCTGCGGACACTATGAGGGGGTTGACCAAAGGGTTTTGGATGCTTTGGTTGATGAAGAAGTCTCTTTGGGAGATTTCGTACTTTCTGGTGGTGAAATACCGGCAATGGCGTTAATGGATGCTGTAATTCGCCAGTTGGATGGAGTTATACGGAAAGATTCTTTAAAGGAAGAATCTTTTTCTGAAAATTTGTTGGAATATCGCCAATATACAAGACCTGCGGTTTATCATGGAATGGCGGTTCCGGAAGTTCTGACATCCGGTAATCATAAGGAAATAGAGAAATTCAAATTATCAGACAGTATTCGGGAAACGTTGAAAAAGCGCCCTGATTTATTTGATAATCCTGAATGTTATCAAATAATTTCCGAAAAGTACCAAAGTAAGGAATCTATAGAATCACTAATAAATAAAATAAAACGGGAGTTAAATAATGTCAGTGATAACAAAAATGGAACAAGCACATATTGAAGAATTAACCAATGCGATGGTTACTGAAGGTGCAGATGCAGAAGCAATTAAGAAATCTTTTAAAGATAGAGCAGAAGCTTTTAATATCGGAGACCTTGTAAGAGTAGGTGTAAAGATTATTGAAGGAAAAAGAGAAAGAGTTCAGATTTTTGAAGGCTATGTAATTGCTTTCAGAGGTCATGGTATTACAAGAACTTTCAAAGTCAGAAAAATTGCATTTGGTGTCGGTGTAGAAAGGACTTTCCCTTTATATTCACCTAAAATCAGTTCTATCGAATTGGTAAGAAGAGGAAAAATCAGAAGAGCTAAGTTGTTCTATTTAAGAGAAAGAAGCGGTAAGAGTGCTACAATTAAGGAAAAAATTAACTTTAAGAAAGCAGCAAAGGCTAATTAATTTTTTTTGATTATTTATAAATAAAGCCAAAAGTTTGTTCACTGCATGAAGTGTACGCTTTTGGCTTTTTTATATTATGCGTGATGATATTAAATAATGGAAAAGCAAAGCAATACAGAAAAAGGCAGAAAAGGTGAAGAAGTCGCAGCAGAATTTCTTATAAAACATGGAATTGAAATAATTGAGAAAAATTATCATACGAAATTTGGAGAAATCGACCTAATAGGTTTTGATAAAAGTACGATAATATTTATTGAAGTCAAGTTAAGGAACAATGATAATTTTGGAACACCGGTAGAAGCTGTAACACAAACAAAATTGAAACGTATTTATAAGAGTGCTTTGTTGTACATTTCAGAACATAAAAGCGACTATGATTATCGTTTTGATGTAATTGCAATCCGTAAGGATAATATAAGCCGATGTTATCATCTGGAGTGGTTCAAAAATCAAAATCTGATTGATTTATTTTAATTTTGAGGATAAGATACGATGGTTAAGAAGGCACGCCCACGAAACCCCAAAAAAATAAGAGATTTAAAAATTAAGATTTGCGAAGAAGCTTATCTGAGGGTTGCTATATCGAGAATAGCAGTATTATTGGCAGAGGAGATTCTAGGACATTGAATGACAATACAAGCAATAACAATGTAAATGGGAATTATAATCATAGACGCAAAAGACGTTTTCGCAGCCGAAAACCGTCATCTACAGAAAAAAAAGATTCGTTAAAGTCAGTTTCAACTCATGCTTCTTCAAGGGAAGTCAGCACAGAAAGAAGAGAAAATATTGTGGCTCCCGCAAAAAGGGATTTTAATAAACCAAACAGTAAGAAGCGAAAGAATAAGAATGCAAGAAATAATGATAATTCCAAAAAACAGAATCTAAAGAAAGAAGAGTTTAAGCGTTTATTTATAAAAAAAGAATTTAGTAAATATAAAAAAACAAAGTCCGCTTCAAAAAATATCTTAGGAAAAATCAAAAAGGAAGATTTGCCTTATCGTACTGAAAGTTTGCCTATGTCGGTTTGCCCAATTTGTAATAAACCGATTGCTAATATGATGACGGCTTTATCAAATGATAATTCCGAAAGTTATGCTCATTTTGATTGTGTTTACGATAAGCTGAAATCAAAAGTAACAATGAAAGGCAATGAACGACTTTCTTACATCGGAAATGGAGCTTTTGCCGTTATTGAAGATTACAAAGACGGACAATCTTCAAAATTCAAAATTAAACAACAATTTCAATTTTCAGAGCCGAGATCTACAAAATGACACATTTCTTTATTGAAACGTATGGCTGCCAAATGAATAAAGCTGAAAGTGTAGCTTTAGCCGGACGCTTAACGGCAGCCGGATATTCACAAGTTTTTTCTCAAGAAAATGCAGAACTTATTATTATAAATACTTGTTCTGTAAGAAAAACTGCTGAAAACAGAATATGGGGACGGCTTGGTTTTTACAAAAAGGAAAAAACAAAGCGCAATATTACCGTACTTGTGATGGGATGTATGCCGCAGAGAATCAGTGAAGAATTACTTGATAAAAAGCGCGGTGTTGATATTGTAGTGGGAAATTTTCATAAAGATAAAATCCCGGCAATTTTAGCGGCTCATCGCAAGGGCGAAAAAAGTTGTTATATTGATGTGCCGGAAGAACAAAACCCGGAAGCTTTTTTTACTCAAACCGCGCCGGATGAATTGAATCCTGCAAAAGCTTATTTGACTATAAGTCATGGTTGCAACAATTTCTGTTCATATTGTATTGTACCTTATCTGCGCGGTCGTGAAATTTCGCGCTCTTCATCTTCCATTATAAAAGAAATTCACAAATTGACAGAACTAGGCGTGAAGCAGGTAATGCTGTTGGGACAAAATGTTAATTCTTATGGAAATGACACAAAAGACATAACATTTGCGCAGCTTTTAAAGCTGATTACACATGAAACCGATGTCGCTTGGGTTAAGTTCATGTCAAGTCATCCTAAAGATTTGTCACAAGAATTGATTGAAGTAATGGCTGATGAACCTAAAATTTCCAAATGGCTTCATCTTGCGCTTCAATCAGGTTCTACATCAATTTTGCAGGCAATGAACAGGAAATATACACGTGAAGATTTCCTCAATAAAATTTATAAGCTGCGTGAATATATTCCGGATATTATACTTACAACTGATTTGATTATCGGTTTTCCGGGTGAAACGGAAGCGGATTATCATGACACATTAAGTTTAATTGAGGAAGTGCGTTTTGATGATGCGTTTATGTACAAATATAATGAGCGTGATAACACGCTTGCGCAAAAAACGCTCGGAGATCCGATTGAAGATGAAGTAAAAATTGAACGACTGACTAAGCTTATAGAAATTCAGCGTAATATCGGTGTGGAAAATCGTCAGGCAATGAAAGGACGTCATTTTCAAATTCTGCATGAACGTCCGGCAAACGACGGTACAGGAAGACATATCGGAATTTCCTCAAATGAACTTATTTTCCTTTACGACGGAAAGGATGATGATGCCGGAAAAGTTATCGATATTGAAGCTACAGGTGTTAACGGTTCTACATTAACCGGAAAAAGATTATGAAGCGTTTTTTGTTTTGCTGCTTTTTTTTATTGCTCTGTGTTTTTATTCATTCAGAAGAAAAAATCCCGGAGTTACTAAAGAAAGCCGGCAAATATGAAGCGCAAAACCTGCCGGATGAAGCTTTATCTGTGTACAATCAGGCGTTGAAATTAAGCACTGATGCACAAATCTCCGAATGGATAACTTTAAAACTTGCAAGACTTACTTCGGATACAGAACAAAAACTGGCTTTGTACAATAAATTTGTTTCAAATTATTCAACATCGAAATTTATAAAACTCGCCTATTATGAAATAGGTGCGGTTCATTTTTTGCAAAAAGATTACGCAAAAGCTTTGGATGCATACAGAAATCTACTGGAAATCTCATACGGAACTTCATATTTTACAATTGCCGGCTTGTACTGCGGTGCGCTTTATTTGGATTTGAACGAACCGGATAAAGCGATTGATGTGCTTCATATTTTACTGGAAGAAATCACAACTGATGAAGAAGCGTGCAAATGTTACTTCCTTTTGGGAAAAGCTTATCTTATGAAAAAACAGTCGGAAAATGCACTGCATAATTTTTCGGTTTGCACTGGAACATTTGCGTATACATTTTATGCGAAAAGGGCAGCGGAAGAGCTGAAGAAAATGAATCAGAGCGGAAGTAAACTTAAAATGATTTCCGTAGATAAGAATTCTGATGAAAGTCTGATGAATTCAATTGAATCGGATTTGAAAGCGTCTTTAAATATTTCCAAAGACTCTGAAAAATTACCAAATGGTTTTTATTTGCAGTTAGGTTCGTATTCGGAAGAGAAAAATGCACTGTTGCAGATTGAACGGCTGCGAAAAAATAACTTGAACAAGCTTCATGTTTATCCAAGAAAAACATCTGCCGGATTTTTCCATAAGGTCATTATGGGACCATTTTCCGATAGAAATGAAATGAATGACGCTGTCATAACTTTAAAAGACTGCAATATTGATGCATTTCTCATAGAAATTCCAGAAGAGGATTAAAAACTTGTAACCGGTTGAAATCAATGTTTAACTTTTTCAGCCCTATTCCATTCCCTTGAATGTATAAAACTTTTTTGTTGCCATTGAGAGCCGATGAAAGCACGATGCACCGCAAGCTTCAATTCAAACTTGAAAATAATGTGTCATAATGATATAAAACCGCATTATTTAATAGGTTAATTTCGAGTTTTACTTTTTTTATGCCATTATCGGGC
Organism: Spirochaetales bacterium; assembly: GCA_050872545.1. Lineage (GTDB taxonomy): Bacteria > Spirochaetota > GWE2-31-10 > GWE2-31-10 > GWE2-31-10 > RGIG8597. The sequence goes on from JBNMHA010000014.1 coordinate 17,893, forward strand.
TTGCTCCGATAGTTTACAAAGCAAACGCTGTAGAGCTGTGCATGAGAATGACAATAAAACGTCTGTTTTTATCAAAACTCGGCATTCGACCTAATGAATAACAAAGAAAAATCCGGGAGTTTCACATGGAATGGAAAGATGCAGAAAAATCAATAAACTTTCCTGATGCAGAGAAAGAAATCATCAAAAAATGGGAAAAAGACAACACATTTGAAAAAAGCCTTGCACGCAATAAAGGTCGCAGACAATTTGTAATTTATGATGGACCTCCGTTTGCGACTGGTCTGCCACATTACGGGCATATTTTACCCGGAACAATTAAAGACATTGTGCCGCGTTACCAAACAATGAAAGGGCATTATGTGCCTCGCCGCTGGGGTTGGGACTGTCATGGTCTGCCGGTGGAAAATCTTATAGAAAAAGAACTAAACCTTAACAGCAAAAAAGATATTCTTGCCTATGGTGAAGATAAATTTAACGAAGCTTGCCGTGCGAGCGTGCTTAAATATGCTAATGAGTGGGAAAAATCTGTTACCAGAATGGGACGCTGGGTGGAATTCAAAGGTTCTTACAAGACTATGGATGCCGGTTTTATGGAAACAATTTGGTGGGTATTCAAAACATTGTGGGAAAAAGGTCTGATCTATGAAGGATTTAAAATTCTGCCTTACTGCTGCCGCTGTACTACGCCGCTTTCTAATTTTGAGACAAATCAAGGTTACAAAGATGTTCAGGATCCTGCTGTTACCGTAGCATTTCAATTAAAAGAACAACCGGACACGTATATTTTAGCTTGGACTACAACGCCGTGGACGCTGCCTTCAAACACAGGTTTGGCAGTAGGTGAAGACATTGACTATATAAAGGTAGAAGATAACGGAAAATATTACATAATGGCAGAAGCACTTGTAAACCGTTACTACAAAAATCCGGAAGAACTTAAAGTTGTTGCTAAAATTAAAGGTCCTGAACTTGCCGGTCTGCATTATATTCCGCTGTTTCCGTACTTTGCGTCACTGGAAAATGAAGGTGCTTTCCGTGTAGTCATAGGTCATCATGTAACGATAGAATCTGGAACTGGTATCGTTCATATTGCACCGGGATTTGGAGAAGACGATGCTGAAATCGGGCGCAAAGAAGGACTTCCTGCTCTTTGTCCGATTGACACAGAAGGAAAATTCACCGCAGAAGTTGCTGATTATCAAGGTGAATACGTAAAATCTTTGGATAAAACAATTATTAAAAGATTGAAGGAAGAAGGCAAACTTATTAAGCAGGAAACTTATCAGCACTCATATCCTCATTGTTGGAGATGTGAACAGCCGTTAATTTACAAAGCTGTGTCAAGCTGGTTTGTAAGCATTGATAAAATAAAAGAAACAATGATTGCCGCTAACCAAAAAGTAAACTGGGTTCCGGAACACATTAAAAACGGACGGTTCGGTAAGTGGCTGGAAGGTGCGCGTGATTGGGCTATCAGCCGTAACCGTTACTGGGGATCGCCTATTCCGGTATGGAAATGTCCGGACTGCGGTGAAACAATCTGCGTCGGAAGTATAGATGAACTTTATCAGTTATCCGGAGTAAAACTTGATGACTTGCACAAACATTTTGTGGACAAAGTAACTATTCCGTGCAAAAAATGCGGAACAAAAATGCACCGTGTAGATGAGGTTCTCGACTGCTGGTTTGAATCAGGTTCAATGCCTTATGCGCAAAAGCATTATCCGTTTGAAAATAAAGAAGAATTTGACGCTACATTCCCGGCTGATTTTATTGCCGAAGGTTTAGACCAGACAAGAGGTTGGTTTTATACATTAACTGTTTTGGGAGCGGCGTTGTTCGGTCAAAGCCCTATGAAAAATGTTGTTGTAAATGGGCTTGTTTTGGCTGAAGACGGTCGAAAGATGTCAAAGCGACTGAAAAATTATCCTGAAGTTGATTATGTCTTTGATAAATACGGAGCTGATGCACTGCGTTTGTTCCTTATGAATTCCGCAGCTATTAAAGCCGGAGAGTTATTGTTCAGTGAAAAGGGCGTTGAAGATGTAATCAAACGTTATCATTTACCGCTGTGGAATACATATTCATTCTTTGTAACTTATGCAAAAGTGGACAATTGGAATCCGGAAAATCAAGACAACACTTATAAAAATCCACTTGATATTTGGCTGCAAAGTTATACCGAGAAACTTGCAGCAGATTGTGACAAAGCTTTGGGCGAATACGATTTCCAAACAGCTGTTCGTTCGCTGTATGATTATATCGATAATCTTACAAATTGGTATGTTCGTCGTTCACGCCGCAGATTCTGGAAATCCGAAGATGACAATGATAAAAAACAGGCATATACAGCTTTATACAATGCATTGATTACTTTCTGTAAAGCGGCGGCTCCGATTGCGCCGTTCCTTTCCGAAAAAATTTACAATGCCTTGCGAACTGAAAATATGCCGGAATCAGTGCATTTGTGTGACTATCCGACAGGAGACGCTTCCAAACGTGATTTAACAATAGAGCGTGAAATGGAGCTTGTTCAGCGAGTTGTAGAAATGGGACGTTCTCTGCGTGCAAAAGTCGGAATTAACTTGCGAAAGCCTTTGAATGCAGTTTACATAATTACCAGAAATCAGGACGAAATGGACTTGATGCGAAAGATGGAAAGCATTGTAAAGGAAGAGCTTAATGTTAAAAATGTAGTTTATGAAACTGAAGAGGAAAAACTTGTTTCTCTGTCATGCAAGGCGAATTTCCGTGTGCTTGGCAAAAAAGCCGGTAAGAGCATGAAAGCTGTTGCCGCTGTTATTGCAGGATTTGGTGCGAAAGAAGCAACAATGATTGAAACCGGAACTCCGGTAACCGTAGAAGCTGACGGCAACAAATTTGAGTTGACTGCGGAAGATGTAATTATTGACAGAAAGGAAAAAGAAGGGCTTACGGTACAAAATGAAGGCACTTTGACAATTGCGCTTGATACAAATCTTACTCAAGAATTAATTGATGAAGGAATTGCAAGAGAATTTATTCGTGCCGTTCAGAATTTGCGAAAGGAACGTGGTTTTGACGTTACGGACAGAATCAAAATTGTTTACGAAGCAAGTGAGAAAATAAACTCTGCGGTTGATAAAAATGAAGCAATCATTAAAAACGAAACATTGGCTGTAGAAATTACAAAAGCCGTACCGACAAATGCGGCAACCGCCGATGTTGATGAAGAGGACATAAAACTCGATGTTATAAAAGCGTAAGCTACTAAAATTAATTTGCTTGAGGCTGTCTTATGATAAATCATGGGGCAGCTTTTTTTTGTTATCTTTAGGCTTTGTTTCTCTTGCCAGAAAGTATTGCGTCATTCTCTGGGGACAGACCTTAATCCTAAAGCAGAATACTATTTGTACGATAAAGAAGCAGTTTAATGATGTTTAATTTTTAATGCAAGCAGGTACAAACGATACTTCAGCGGATTGAAAATTATATTGTATGCAGGAAGAAACTGCGTTGTTCCATTACCGAATTTCAGCTTGAAATCAGTTACGCCGGCAAGCGGATCGCTGCTGTTTTGAGGATTTGCTATTCCCATAAAGTCGTAATATGTGCAGCCTTTTGACTTACCGTAACGCAGTGCTTCCCACTGGAGTAAATACGGAGCCATTAAATTACGTTTGTGGCTCGCAGACGCTCCGTAGTAATACAAAGCTTGCTTGCCACTGTATGTAAAAATTCCGCCGGCGATAATTTCATTTTCATGCACTGCAACTAGGAACCGTGCAAAAGGCAAATCATTAACAAAAGACTTGTAGTATTCCAGCCCGTTTGCACGAAAGCCGTCACGCTGTGTAGTGATTTCTAAAAGGTGATAAAATTCTTCTATTTCCGCCGGAGTTCCTTCCCGTACCACAACACCTTTTTTTTCAGCAAGTTTGATATTATAGCGACCTTTAGGTTTCATCTCGGCAAGCAGCTCGTCGTCTGTTTTGGTAATATCAAGAATATTTGTGAATTCAGGAATTATCGGCTTTACATTAAAATTGTGATTCGGCATTGAATGAAGGAAATCTGCGTCGTTATCGTTGCGCGGAACAATCCAGTCAACAAAACAGTATATTAAACCATTTTCCGCTGCAATTTCTTTCAGTCCACCGATAATTGCATTGTATAATTCGGAAGTCAGTTTCCCTTCTTTATAAAGAATTCCGCCTTGAATATAACCGTATTTGAAAATTGAGCGGTGGCGCAGTTGTACAATTCCTGCCGCTGTTATTTCGTTGTTGTCATCGGCAACACTAAAGTAAATGCTTGGATTGCCGTTTTTTGCCTGAAATGCAGCCCAATCTTTTGTATGCCACAAAGAACTGTAAGGATGCGAACAAAGAAAGTTTTCGGTTTGTTCATTTTGTCCTTTTATAAACTGCATTTTGCGCCTCCGTTAATTTTTGCTGAGTATTGCAAATAAAAAAAACTCCCTGCAAGGAAAGGGAGTTTTTAATAATAGCGATGATCGGATTTGAACCAATGACCCCCCGGATATGAGCCGGATGCTCTGACCAACTGAGCTACATCGCCATAAGATGTGTTCTTATATCAATTTTTTACCCGGGTTGTCAAGAAAAATCGTCACGAGATAAAGGATTTCCTATAACAACACCGTCACCGCCTAAATATGTGCGCTTTTCTCCGTTGATTAAGAACTGAACTTTTTTAATATCAGAATATTCCGTAACGGTAAAAACAATTTGCTTCAACTGCAACACAACCGAATCTCTGCCGAATGAATTAACTTCAAATTCTGACGAGAAATCGAGAAATGCAGTATCGTCTTCTATTCTGATACTTTTAAGAACTGCATTTTCCGGAATATTGGTAATTATATCATGTTCAGATTCGGCATTCGTTGGACCGGCAAGCAAAGCTTCAAGTGCAGATTTTAGTGAATTGTCGGAAGAAATTTTTCTGAACGCAGCGAGCATTCTTTGTGTGCCGTCCTCTGAAATGCGGCAGAAGTAAACTTTCCCGGTAATATCTTCAGTTGGTGAGTTTTCAGGTTCCTCGGAAATCGTATCGGTAATTTCCGGTTTTTCCTGTTCTGTTACTTCGGAAGCAATATTTTCTTGCACAGGCGGCGTTTTACTTTTTGTGTTTCTGCACATTTTAAGCATTAATATTCCTAAAATAATTACAACAAGCAGCACCGCAAAAAAACCGATTCCGCTGCGTGAATTATTTTTTTGTTCTGAAATCATTTTTCCCTCTGTTAAAAAATTAAAGCTGTAGAAAAACTACATTTCATTATTTCTCTACAGCTTTATTTAAGAAATATATAATTCAACTTACAATATTATTTTACGTTGAAAGTAATATAATCAGGATAGTACTGCTGGTTTTTTCCCAAGTAAAGTTTGTAATCACCTGTTCCGTATTTGCATTCGATTGTGACTTCAAAAGTTTTGTCATCAAGCCATTTAGGATTCAGAACACCGCAACCGGCATAATAACTTTTTCCGTCATCTAGCATAAATTTAGATTCTGAATCCGGAAATGACGCAAACACCACAAGATTGTTTTTATCAAAATTTCCTAAGAATTCACATTTCAAAGTTACTGTTCCGCCGGCAGTTGTACCGCTTGGAATTTCGGAAATAAGACGCGCTACAGAATCAGTCATTAATTGTGTAACGTAATAAATATTATCCGCACTTGCCGGGGAGACTCCGATTCCGGTATAGTTTATGTCAACTGTTAAAATATTTTTTTTGTGTCCGTCGGAATTCATCCAAGCATTTACAAGAGTTTCGGCAATTTCGGTTTCATTTTCGCCTTTGCAGTAGGCAATGTTTTCAAATACGCCGAAAAATAATTTAGGACATGCAAGTCTTACACGTTCTGCCGGCAGTTTGCCTTTGCTTACATGTGAAAGTTTCGTATTAGCTAACATATCGGCACTGTGTTCACGTGCGCAGTTTTGCAGTTGTTCATCAGCTTGCAGCGGAATTAAACTGTTATCAACACGCTGCTTATTAACAAGCCGCAAAATCTCCTGTTCGATAACATTTGTATCAAGAGCGAAAACTCCGGATACAACCGCAAAAAGTAATCCAGCAAAAAACATCTTTTTCATTATAAAAACTCCTTTAATCTTGTTACATTTTGTAGATTATAGAATAATATCACAAAAATGAGAACGCTTTACATTTTCAATGTATCGACATTTTTTTTCTTTACGAAAGAAGAAATATCAGAATTCTCTTTTATAGACAAAAAATTTGCATTGTTGTATAAGTCGACGCAATTTTTTTTAATCAGGAGCATTAATAATGAAAAAACTTTTCATTCCGTTGGTTCTTTTATCTTTGATGATTTCATGTGAAAAAAAGGAAACTTTGTATTTGTTCAACTGGGCTGAATATATTCCGACGCACATTTTCGGTCAGTTTGAGCAGGAAAATAATGTTAAGCTGAAATTTGATTGGTACGATTCTAATGAAGCAATGTTTGTAAAAATTCGTTCCGGTGCGTCAGGATACGACATAATTTTTCCGTCCGGGGACTACGTTTCTATTATGCGAAAAAGCGGTATGCTGCAACCGATTGATAAAACAAAAGTGCCTAATTTAGACCTGCTAGACCGCAGAATTCTTGACCGTATTACATTTGATAAAGATCAGGAATACAGTGTTCCTTACATGGTAAGTGTTACGGGAATTGCGGTAAATACAAATGAAGTAAAAGATTATCCTAAGTCATTTGAAATTTACAACCGCAAAGATTTAGCCGGAAAAATGATTTTAATGGACAACATGCGTGAAGTGCTTGACGCAGCATTAATAAATCTTGGTTATCATGCTAATTCAACAAATAAAGATGAAATTACTGCAGCAGGCGAATTGGTGAAAAAGTGGAAAGAAAATATACTGCGATTTGACCAAGAATCTTTTGCCAGAAGTTTTGCGCAGGGCGAAGTTCTTGTAGTTCATGGTTATGCTGAAAATATTTTTCTGGAACTTGATGAGCAGCAGAAAAAAACAACAGATTTCTTTATTCCGGAAGGCGGAACGCTTTCTATTGATAATATGGTAATTTTGAAAGACGCAAAAAATCCGGAATTAGCGCATAAACTGATTAATTTTATTTTGCGTCCTGATATTTATGCACAAGTCTGCGATTATTTGATGTTGCCGTCAATGAACCTTGAGTCACGCAGCTTGATGCAGCAAACTCCGGTTTATTCTATTGAAGATATTTTATCATGCGAAATAAAAGACGATGTAGGCGAGGCAATTGAACTGTACAACAGCGTTTGGCAGGATATAAGAATCGGCGGCTAAACATCATATTACGATTTTTTGCAGCGATAAGACCTTTCGGGATAAGATTTTTCTTTCCGCAAAGGTCTTATTTTATTAACAAAAGGAGAGAATTGTGAGTAAAAAAATGGAATTAATGTCTCCCGCCGGTAATCTGAAAAGTTTTGCCGCAGCAGTAGAAGCCGGTGCCGATGCGGTTTACCTCGGATATTTGAAATTCAATGCACGTCGTCCGGCAGACAATTTTGATATTCCGATTCTTAAAAAACTTTGTGAAGAGGCGCACAAACGAGGCAAAAAGATTTATGTCACATTAAATATTGACTTGAAAGACAATGAGCTTGCCGAAGCTGCAAAAGTCGTCGAAATGCTTTGCCTGATAAAAGCCGATGCGTTGATAGTAAAGGATTTGGGGCTGATTTATTTACTGAATCGCTTTTATAAAGGAAGAATCGCATTTCATGCTTCAACGCAGCTTGCAATTACTTCTGCTTCCGGTGCGGTTCTTGCCGGCAAGCTCGGATTGACGCGAGCCGTTTTAGCAAGAGAATTGACCGGAGAAGAAATCAGCATAATTTCAAGCAAAAGTGGTATAGAAACAGAAGTTTTTGTAGAAGGCTCCATGTGCTTCTGCGTTTCCGGGCGATGTCTGATGTCATCTTGGGTAGGCGGACGAAGCGGCAACCGCGGCGCATGTACTGCACCTTGCAGATTATCTTGGGAATGCAATGGGAAAAAGTTTCCATACTTTTCAATGAAAGATATGCTGCTTGTAAAACATCTTGATAAACTGGCAGCTTGCGGAGCAGATACGCTGAAAATAGAAGGTCGCTTAAAAAGTCCGGGCTGGGTAGCGGCGATCACTTCAATTTACCGTAAGGCTTTGGATAATCAAAGCAGCGATGTGGAAACAGAAGAATTCCGCCGTCATTTAGCTAATTACTCTGCACGTGAAACAGGTGAGGGCCATTTCTTCAACCACAAGAATCTTATCGGCAAAAATGAAAATTGGAGCAACTACAATAAAATTGCCGCTCCTGAAATCAAATTTGACTTCAATTCTTTTCTTTTGCAGAAAAAAGCTGAAATTACATCGGACAGCACAAAGGCGCAAATTAAAATAAAGGCAGATGAGCTTGAAGACCTTGTCGAATTAAAAATTCAAATACCGAAAAAAGGTAAAACCGGCACATTGGGCGATTTGGCTTTAATGTTGGAGAAAGATGGAATAAAAGTAAGCGTTGATGATAAAAGTCGGCAGACTGCGGCGCGTGAAATAAAAAGTGCGACAGACAGCGTTGCGGCAAAAATGAAATTGCTTGAGAAAAAGCTTGGTTCACTGCCGAATCTTTCGGATGAAGTGAAAAATTTTGTTGATTACAAATATATTCCGTCAAATCGACGATTTAAACTTGCAGATGCGCCAAATAAAGCTGTGATTTTTCCGCAGCAGATACAATTTGTGACCAAAGAAAATTTTCCCGGATTGGAAATTGTCAATGTTTGCGTAACTGCGCAGATAACTGCAAATGAAATTGAAGAAATCGTAGCTCTTGCAAAAAATTACGAAGTCATAATTTCATTTCCGCCGGTAATTTATGAGACAGAAGAGAAAGCTTATATTCCGTTGATTGAGCATTTTTGCGCGTTAGGACTTTGCAACTTTCAGGCTGATAGCTTTTCGATGCTTGAAATACTTTCTGGAAATCGACAATGCAATGTATATGCAGGTTTTTGGCTTTCGGTATTAAATAGAAAATCTGCCGAATTGCTGCAAAATTTGGGCTGTAAATCAGTATATGCTTCTGTTGAAGCAGATGAATTTGTACTGGAGGCGTTGGATAATACGGTTTCCGGTAAATTGGAAGCTTTAGTTTTTGCCAGATTGCCACTCTTTATTTCAAGAGTTGAAGATGAACAATTTGTGGACGGTGCAATTTTTGCAGATAATATCGGAACCAAAATAGAATGCAGGCAGCTTGACGGAGTTTCATATTTTTTTAGTAAGGAAGCTTATTCACTAACAGGTGATGATGTGAACAGTAGGGAAATACGCTTTGACAGTTTAACTGCGGATTTAAGGTTTTCTGACGTTGCAATATGGAAAAAGTTGCATGCAGGTTATGCGGTAAATGGCAGTATTTTTAATTTTGCCCGAAAATTAGTCTAGCTTTACTTTAGTCGGTACAATATCTGCCGTTGATAGACAAGGAAGCAGCATTTAAAGACAATTTTTGCGGCAAAGATAAAAAATTATGATTGAAACTAAAGTCTTGCCTGAATTTGCACTTTCTCAATTTTAATTTTGTACGCCCACACAAGCTGAACTGTCATTGCGCACCAGATTAGCGGCTCGCACATTATAATTCCCCAGATTCCTGTGTGCGGAATTATTGCGACTGTGAAAAGTACTTTCCCCAAAAATTCAATAACACTGGAAAAAAGCGGAACAATTTTGCTGCCTAGTCCTTGCAGACTGTTGCGTGTAACGACAAGAATTCCCAGAATCGCATAGAATGGCTGCATAAATATAATGTACTTTGAACCATAAGAAATTACTTCCTCGTTTGAGGAGCCGCTTATTGCGCTTATAAGAATTTTCGCGGTCAATGGAATTACAATCGTGCATAAAATTCCCCAAATTACACACATAATATTTGCTGTTCGAACAACTTTTTTTATTCGGTCAATTTTTTGTGCACCAAGATTCTGGGAAACAAAAGTTGCGGCGGCAGTTCCGATTGCAATTAACGGAATATTTGTGATTCCAAAAATTTTTCGTGCGGAGATGTGTCCCGCAATAATCATTGTTCCGAAACTGTTTATCGGAGCTTGCAGAACAACCGAGCCGGAACTTACAATCGCACTCATCAATGCCATTGAAAGCCCTTGACCTATTAAGTCGCTGTAAAGTTTTGATTCTGCCTTAAAATGTTTTTTTGTAGGAATAAGAATTTTCACTTTATAAATAATATAGAAAAAACACAAAAGCGCGCTTATTCCTTGTGCAGCAACTGTTGCAAGCGCAGTTCCTTTTACTCCAAGATTAAATTTTACAATCATCAGAATATCCAAGAAAATATTCAGAAAAGAGGAAATGATTAGAAAGACCAGCGGCATAAAACTGTTCCCAATTGCGCGCAAAAGTCCGCTTAAAAGATTGTACGCAAACAGAACACCGGAAAATATCGCGATAAACCAGATGTAAGAATATGCTTCTTCAATAATTTCCGAAGGAGTTCCCAGAAATGAAAGTATAGGCTTTAGAGTAAGCTGACCGAAAATCATTATGAAAATTGTTACAAAGACGGTTATGACCGCAGATGAGGCGACAACTTTTTTTAACTGTTCAATATTGTTTGAGCCATAAGTGCGGGCAGCCACAATTCCCAGTCCGTTCCCGAATCCGGTTCCAAAACCTACAAGAAGTTCGTATATGGAAGCACAGGCTCCGATTGCGGCAAGTGAAGTTTCTCCCAGATAATGCCCTACGATTATCGTGTCAACAGCATTGTAAAACTGCTGAAAAACAAGCGAAATCATCAGCGGCAGTGTAAAAGCCAGTAGAGATTTTGCGATGTTGTCCTTTGTTAAATCCGGATGAAAAAAGTTGGAAACATTCATAATTTGTAATTTTAACAAAATAACGCCTTATGAAAAAGAAAAAAGCTTCTGATTCAGCGGACTTTGTTCAAATTGTCAGCTTTTGAGTGATTACACCGCCCTTGCAGAAACAAATGCTTTACGAAAGATAAAAAATGACAAGTTCTACTTTTTTAGATTGTGATTTGCAATTCAAGCGCAGCGACGGCGGTAGTTTGGCATTACTCACTTCCCGAAACGCTTGCAGGTGTCTATGAATTCTGTTGGAGTCATAACTGGTAGTGAGTAATCCAGAAAATCTTTTTTGTTTCTTGTTATTATTAAATCCACATCTTTTGTTTTTGCAGAAAAATATTGGATAGAATCCTCAAAATCTTTAGAAAATCTAAAAAGTGCGTTTTTAATAATGTTTTCATCAATTGCTGATATTTCACAAAGTTCTGTAAGTTGTTGAAGTTTTGTAAGAACAGTTTCTTTCCCGAATACTTTGCGAAGAATGTATGCAACATTTACAAAAGTAAGAGAAGAAATAACGAGTTCTATTTTTTTAGATTGTGCCAAATCAATTATTTGTGCTGCTGGCATAAAAAAAACATCACGTTGTCCACAAAAATCAATAACTACGTTTGTGTCCAGAAAAAGCTTCATTGTGCAAATCCCTTCCACATTTCATCTGTTGCTTTTTCAATATCAAAGCTTTCTGGAATTTTCCCAACAACTAAGTTCATTGTGGTTTGCGAGATGGGTATATTTTTATCTATATGCGGAAAAATTAAATCATTACCTTTTTTTGGAGTAGAAGAGTTTTTCAATGATTTCACAATCAAAGTAATTAGATTTAATTTTTCTGTTTCTGTCATTGTGTCAATATTTTCTGCAATTGCTTCATAATTCATAGTTATATCTCCTTGTTCTGATTAATATAACATCAATTATCGGAATTTTCTATAACAGTCGCCTCGTCTTCCATAAAGTCTGTAAGCTCATAAACAAGTTCATCGATTTCTGATTCAAGCACAGTAGTGGCGGTAGTTTGGCATTACTCACTTGACTTGCAATATTTCTGAAAGAAATTTGATTAGTAATCTCATGCAGTGTGAATGGGAGATTTCCTTGTCAAGTAAGGGAATGACGAAATGCCGTGTCATTGTCGCACTTGACGCGACAATCTCAAAAAAATACCCAAATTTCCTTATTACCCAATTCAGTTTCCTCTAATAAATCCATCCAAGTTTCCTCATCTTTTTTTGTTGTAACTGTTGACATTACAACAAATCTGGATTATATTCTTCTTGTAACTAAAAAAGTTACAACGTGCACGCAAAAAAAATTTTAGAGGTGAATTATGAACACAACAAAAAATCTTTCGGCAGGAACTGTAACGGTCTATGACTTTGGAAAAATCAAGCTTCACGCTTACGACACAAAGGACGCTCTTTGCGACGCGGCTTTTATTGTTGAGGGCGAAAATGCGCTTGTGGGAATTGAGCTTCCGGCGTTCACGGAAAATCTTGACGCTTGGAAAGAATACGTTGCTTCGCTTAAAAAGCCGATGAACGACATTATAATC
>JBNMHA010000015.1:0-30159 GCA_050872545.1 Spirochaetales bacterium
AGGGACAGACCCTAATTCCAAAACAGTATACAGACCTGTCCCTTTATATATTCCCACATCCGACCGGCTTTACTTGTATTCCAAAATAGAATTAGGGTCTGTCCCCAGCGAAAAATCCAAGCCATGTCACACAGAGAGCACTTTTTCCGTCCACTAATGCAGACTGCAAAAAAAATCTTTGTCAAAATCCGGCTCATAGTGTATAATCCGCAGAAATTTTCACAATCGAGGAAATCTATGCATAAAATTTTAGAGAAACGTCAGCTTTCCGCAGATGTTTTTTACATGAAAGTAGAAGCTGTAAATATTGCACGCAACAGAAAGCCGGGACAATTTGTAATTGTTCAAATTGATATTGATTATGGAGAACGAATTCCACTGACAATCGCAGATGCCAATGCAGAAGAAGGCTGGATTGCAATAGTTTTCCAAACTGTAGGAGCTACAACGCTCAGACTTTCTACATTAAAAGAAGGCGATGAAATTGCTGCCGTACTTGGACCTTTGGGTCACCCTACTCACATTGAGAAAAAAGGCACTGTAATATGTGTAGGTGGCGGAATCGGAGTTGCGCCTCTTCATCCGATTGTTCAAGGACACAAAGCCGCAGGTAACAAAGTTATCGTAATTATCGGTGCGCGAACAAAAGAACTGATTATTTTTGAAAAAGAAATGAGAGATTTGGCAGATGAACTTATCATAATGACCGATGATGGATCTTACGGTAAAAAAGGTCTGGTTACAGAGCCACTTAAAGAAAAATGCGAAGCCGGCGGAATCGCCGAAGTTGTGGCAATAGGTCCTCCTGTAATGATGAAATTTTGTGCATTAACAACTAAACCTTACAACATTTTTACCACTGTATCACTTAACACAATTATGATTGACGGAACAGGAATGTGTGGTGGCTGTCGTGTAAATGTAGGCGGTGAAGTTAAATTTGTTTGTGTAGACGGGCCGGAATTCAACGGTCATTTAGTAGACTTTGATAATATGATGATGCGAATGAAAGCATTTAAAAAACGTGAAGATGAAGATCGCCACAAATGTCATCTGGAAATGGAAATAGCTACAAAAAAAGGAGAATAAGATGACACATAAAACTAAAGAACAATACGCTGCCGAAGCAAAAGAACTTCTGGCATCTTTAAAAGATAAAAATCTTACACCAAAAGACAGAATGGCAATAGAACAACAGGAAATGCCGACCGGCGAACCGGAGACAAGAGCACGCAAAATGGATGAAGTCGCTCTCGGTTATACCGCAGAGCAGGCTCAAATCGAAGCAATGCGCTGTCTGCAATGCAAAAATGCGCCTTGTATGAAAGGCTGTCCGGTAAGTGTGCCGATTCCAGCATTTCTGGCAAAAGCCGCAGCCGGAGACTTTAAAAGTGCTGTCGATATTGTAAAAACAACCAATCTGCTGCCTGCAATATGCGGTCGTGTTTGTCCGCAGGAAAAGCAGTGTCAAGGTCAATGTACAGTAGGAAAAGGCTTGAAAGATGCTGAAAAAGCTGTCGCTATTGGACGAATCGAACGCTTTGTAGCCGATTGGGAACGTGAAAACGGCAAAATCGATGTTCCGACAGTTGCAGCACCTACAGGCAAGAAAGTTGCGGTAATCGGCTCCGGTCCTGCCGGGCTGACAGTTGCAGCAGATGTACGGCGCGCAGGTCACGATGTTACTGTTTTTGAAGCATTTCACAAAACCGGCGGCGTAATGGGTATTCCCGAATTTCGTTTGCCTAAATCTATAGTGGCTCAAGAAGTTGAAACGTTGAAAAAAATGGGCGTAAAGTTTGAAACTAACTTTCTGGTAGGAAGAACACAAACTTTGCCGCAGCTTTTGGAAAATGAAGGATACGACGCTGCCTTTGTGGGTACCGGAGCCGGACTGCCTAAATTTATGAATATTGAAGGTGAAAACCTAATCGGCGTATTCAGTGCAAACGAATATTTAACACGTGCCAATCTGATGAAAGCTTACGATACAGAACGCGCTTCTACTCCGTTGTTTGAAGCAAAAAATATAGTTGTAGTCGGTGGCGGAAATGTAGCAATGGATGCCGCACGAATGGGCTACAGACTAGGTGCACAAAAAGTTTCAGTAGTTTACAGAAGAACGCGAAATGAAATGCCCGCTCGACGCGAAGAAGTCGCTCATGCCGAAGAGGAAGGCGTAGAATTCAGATTTTTGGAAAACCCAGTAAAAATTATCGGTGATGAAAACGGTCATGTAAAAGCAGTAGAAGTTCTTTCTTACGAACTTGGAGAACCCGACGCATCCGGAAGACGCTCACCTGTGGCAATTCCGGGCAGTGAACACGAAGTAGCATGTGATGCCGTTATAGTAGCACTCGGAAACGGTTCAAATCCGCTGATGGTGCAGACAACTCCGGGCTTGGATGCAGATGCAAAAGGTCACATTAAAGTAAACGAGAATGCAGCAACATCTTATCCTGCTGTTTGGGCGGGCGGCGACATCGTACTCGGAGCTGCCACTGTAATTCTTGCAATGGGAGAAGGACGCAAAGCAGCAGCTTCTATTAACGAATATTTGGCAAATAAATAACAACAGTACAAAATACATTAAAGGGAAACTAATGGAGCACCGTCAATTATCGGTCACTTCATCAGTTTCCCTTTTTTTGCTTAGCATGACTTTAAAATATTCAATATTAGACTTTTTAATTCATTATAAATATCTTATATTAGATTAAAGGATAAAATAATGAAGAATATTTTTTTAATCGGTACAGTATGCATTTTTATATTTTCAGCCTGCACTCCGGATGATTCCGAAAATAAATGGCAACATACTAAACTGTCAAAAATTGTAAGAACCCAACAACATGAAGCTATTACAAAAAATCACAACAAAACAATTTACGGCACTTGGTGCTTATCAACCAATCAAAACATTACATTAAAATTTTCAGATGAAAGTATATGGCAGTATTGCCAAAAATCAGCAGCCAATGGCGGCAGTGATTTCATCAGCGGCAATAATTTCACCATGTCAAACAATACACTACATATTTATAAGAAAGACGGAGAAATTATCACCGGAAATTACAATTTCAACAATCGAAACAATTTGACTACAACTAATTTTCGCGACAACAGATTTAACGGAACTTGGACAAGAAGATAATACAACTTTGCAAATGTGTTTCTTGTCATTCCCAAATTTGCAGGTCTTTTGAAATATCGACTAAATCTTCTTCTTTAAATCTATTATCACCATACGAATCAATCGCTATAATGTAAGATTTTGTCGAAAACGATAATTCATTGGAAAGATAGTTATCCAAATACCAAGAATCGGCGTTTGCGACATCCGAAGGATGATTTTTTTTATCTATGTAATTATTTTTTTTCTCGTTCATAAACATTTTATGAATTTGTTTTGCGTTATAATCATAATCCAGATCAAAAAAAGAAACAGAAAACATTTCTTCATCCTGATAAAAAGAACTGTGCGCATTCCAGTGACCTACTATCGGAACAGACCAATCGGAATAATTTCGCTCTTTTGCATAACTTTCGCCGATTTTTGATAATGTAAAATATAAGAAATCACGCTCCGGAAAATCTCTTTTTTCCGGAAGCACAAGTAATGTTTTGCGCAACTGGGGATACACAAGCAAACTGCTGTCGCTTGATATATTATTAACAAATGCAACAAATTGATTCTCGGTAAAATCTTCACCTATCATAATTACATTCATACTGCCATTTTTATTCACACCGTTCAGAATGTAATTATCATCATTTGCAGATACAACACAGTCAAGCAAATCATCAACAATTGCCAGCTGCATATTATTTCCGTCTGAAACATTTTCCCGAACGAAACAGCCCTCATCACCTACGGCAATAAATATACTGACTTTTTTATTAAACAAATCATCTTTATATTTTGCCAATGATGCGGCGTGAACATTGCTTTTTCCATTCAGATAATCATTAACAATATCTAATTCAGCAACATTCGATTTTGCAGCGTAACCGACACAAGGGACAGACCTCAATACTAAAACAGAATGCAAATCTATCCATACAATTGATTTAACTAACTGCGCAGGATGTCACGCACTACTTCGCCTGCCATTAACAGACCGGCAACAGACGGTACAAACGATATGCTTGCCGGCGGTCTTTCCGTTGTTAAAATTTCTTCCGGTGAATATACGACTTTCAGCGATTTAATTCCGCGCTTCTTCAATTCCCTGCGCATTATTCTGGCAAGCGGACAAACTTTTGTTTTATAAATATCTGTGATTTCAAACATTGCCGGGTTAATTTTATTTCCCGTTCCCATGCTGCTGATAATCGGCGTACCGACCTCTTTGCACTTCATAATAATACCGATCTTCGCTGTTATCGTATCGATTGCATCAATAACATAATCATACTGCGAAAAGTCAATTTCAGAACCGGATGCGTTATCGGGAAGGTAAAACTCTGCAAATGTACCGACATCAGCCTCCGGGTTTATGCTGAGAATACGTTTTTTCATTACATCGACTTTCAACTGCCCTATTGTTTCGTGCGTTGCGATAATCTGCCTGTTTATATTGGTAACAGATACTGTGTCATGGTCGATTAAATCTATTTTCCCTATGCCGCAGCGTGCAAAAGCTTCCACTACAAAGCCACCTACTCCGCCGATTCCGAATACAGCCACTTTTGATGATTTAAGTTTATTCAGCGCATCAATTCCGATAAGCTTTTGCGTTCTTTCCCATTGATTCATTCTCCCTCCGCTGCGCCGTCGTCGTCATAATTATCTAAAAAATGATGAGTCACGCCTTTTTTCTTGTAGGCAATAACAGTATCAAGCGTTACATTTTCTACGCTGCGGAAAATATTGCTCTCAATATAAGGATTAGTTGCACGCAGCTGCTGAATAAGACGCTTTATTTCCAAACGTTTAGACAGCGCAGCATGTTCTTCACTTGCCGATTTCTCGGTAAAACGACACGCACACTGGAGAAAACGGAGATTGTTGTAATCTCGCCAGTGCAAAATATCAGCTTCACGAATCAAATACAACGGACGAATCAGCTGCATTCCCGAAAAATTTGTACTGTGTAATTTCGGCATCATAGTTTGAACCTGTCCGCCGTAAAGCATTCCCATAAGAATTGTCTCAATCACATCATCAAAATGGTGTCCCAGCGCAATCTTATTGCAGCCTAAGTCTTGAGCATTTTTATACAAATGCCCACGCCGCATTCTGGCACACAAGTAACACGGAGATTTCTCGATATTGACAACCGCATTAAAAATATTTGTATCAAAAATATTCAGCGGAATATTCATCTGTGCTGCGTTGCTTTCAATCAGCTGTCTGTTTTCGACTTTGTATCCCGGATCCATTACCAAGAATTTTACCTCAAACGGAATGCCACGATGACGCTGAAGTTCCTGAAACAATTTCGCCATAAGCATAGAATCTTTTCCGCCGGAAATACAAACGGCTATTTTGTCGCCTTCCTGAATCAGCTTGTATTCCTTTATCGCCTTTACAAACCGGCTCCAGATTGTCTTGTGAAATTTTTTGCGAATGCTTTTTTCAATGTCCTCGCAGTTTTTTACCTCTTTCGATTTATCTTCCATATATTACCTGTAAATCTCACGAACCGCAGCATCGATATGAAGCTTCATTGTATTGATAATCGGAACAGAAATATCGCCACTTTGAATAAGCAGTGGCAGTTCAGTACATCCCAAAATAACAGCCTGCACTCCGTCGGCAATGTATTTCTCACACAAAGCCGTAAACTGCCGCTTACTCTCCGGTTTTATAATTCTGTTTTCCAAATCCGGAAAAATAATATTGTTAATCACTTCAATGTCTGCATCGTTCGGAACAATACATTTTATTCCGTGCTTTTCCAAATTGCTTTTGTAAAAATCATTCTTCATTGTAAAAGCAGTTCCGGTCAGCAGTACACTTTTATAACCGCAGCGCACTGCCGCATCAACAGTTACATTTACAATGCTGATTAACGGTAGAAGGGAAATTTCCGAGAGGCGGTCAAAAATTATATGCGGAGTGTTTGAAGCTATCAGTGCAAAATCCGCACCGGCATTTTTCAGTTCCTGAACGGCTCTGCAAAGGCGCAGTGTCAATTGTTCAAACGATTGTTTTTCAATCAGTGTTAATATTTCCGTCATATTCAAACTCGTTATAACAAGTTCCGGATATTCATCTGATTTTGTGTACTGCAAGCTTTCTTCTACTATGCAGCGGTAATATTCAAGCGTTGACGCATAACCCAAACCGCCGATAATGCCGACTTTTCTTTTCTGCATATAAACCTCCTCCGGTAAAAAAAATTATTCCGAATACAATGCAGTAGATAAATATCTGTCCCCTGAATCCGGCAGCAAAACGACAATTGTCTTTCCCTCATTTTCCGGTTTCTTTGCCAATTCTGTAGCAGCCCATAAAGCGGCACCTGAAGAAATTCCTGTTAAAAATGCTTCTGTTGCTGCAAGTTCTCTTCCTGTTTCAAGAGCTTTTTCATCTTCTACTGCAATTACATCGTCGTAAACTTTTGTATTAAGCGTTTTCGGTACAAAACCTGCGCCTATTCCCTGAATACCGTGAGCACCGGCTGTTCCTTTTGACAAAACAGGGCTTTTTGCCGGTTCTACAGCGTAAACTTTTACTGTAGGCTTTTTTTCTTTTAAATATTCGCCTACTCCGGTAATTGTGCCGCCTGTTCCTACTCCGGCAACAAAAATATCGACAGTTCCATCGGTATCATTCCAGATTTCAGGTCCGGTAGAAAATTTATGGCACGCAGGATTTGCCGGATTAACAAACTGACCAGCTATAATACTTCCCGGTGTTTGTTTGTGAAGCTCTTCGGCTTTTTCTATTGCGCCTTTCATGCCTTTTGTTCCGTCCGTAAGCACAACTTCCGCACCGTAAGCTTTCACAAGTTTGCGGCGTTCCACACTCATGGTAGAAGGCATTGTCAGCACAAGTTTATAACCTTTTGCAGCTGCCACAAGTGCCAATCCGATTCCAGTGTTTCCGCTTGTAGGTTCAAAAATTGTTGCTCCGGGTTTTAGCTGCCCTTTAGCTTCGGCATCTTCTATCATTGCCAACGCAATTCGGTCTTTCACTGAACCCGCCGGATTAAGATATTCCAATTTAGCAATAATTTTAGCTTTTAAATTATGTTTTTCACCGTAGCGTTTCAATTCCAAAAGCGGTGTTTTTCCTATTAACTGAGTGATAGACGTGTTAATTTTCATTTTGTACTCCTTTTATTTTACAGCATTAAAACCATCTTCAAGATCTGCAATAATATCGTCAATATGTTCTGTTCCTATTGAAAGTCTTACAGTGTTAGGCTTAATTCCGCAAGCCAAAAGTTCACTTTCACTCAATTGGCTGTGAGTTGTGGAAGCCGGATGAATAACAAGCGATTTCACATCGGCAACATTAGCCAACAGGGAAAACAATTCAAGACTTTCGGTAAATTTCTTTGCTTCCTCCGCACCGCCGCGAATGTCAAATGTAAAAATTGAACCGCCACCGTTCGGAAAATATTTATTGTACAATTCTAACGCATTTCCGCTTTCCAAAGACGGATGATTTACTTTTTCCACCATTGGATGATTTTTTAAATAGTTTATCACTTTTTTTGCATTTTCTACATGGCGTTCAATGCGCAGTGACAAAGTTTCCAATCCCTGAAGCAGCAAAAATGAATTAAACGGTGAAATTGCTGCGCCAGTATCACGCATAAGCGTAGTACGAATTCTTAGAATGTAAGCAAGGTCGCCGCACGCTTTTGCAAATACTATACCGTGATAACTTGGATCCGGCTGCGAAAGGCTCTTAAATTTATCGTTTGCAGCCCAATCAAAATTTCCGCCGTCTACTATAACGCCACCCATTACAGTTCCGTGACCGCCGATGAATTTTGTAGCCGAATGTACTACAATGTCGGCTCCGTACTCGATCGGGCGCAGCAGATACGGCGTTGCAAAAGTATTGTCAATAATCAGCGGAATTCCGTGCTTATGGGCAATCTTAGCAGCTCCCTCAATATCAAAAACATCGCTGTTCGGATTTCCGAGAGTTTCTGCGTAAAATAACTTTGTATTCGGTTTAATCGCTTTTTCAAATGCATTAAGGTCATTTGCCGGAACAAAAGTTGTTTCTATGCCGAAATCACGCAGCGTATTTGCCAGTAAGTTCGTTGTTCCGCCGTATAAACTTTCAGAAGCAACAACATGGTCGCCTGAATGAGCAATATTCAAAATAGAATAAGTAATTGCCGCAGAACCGGAAGATGTTGCAAGAGCAGCCTTTCCGCCTTCAAGAGCCGCAATTCTTTTTTCAAAAACGTCACTTGTAGGATTCATTAAGCGCGTATAAATATTTCCGCCTTCACTCAAAGCAAAACGCCCGGCAGCCTGCGCAGAATCTTTAAATACATAAGATGTCGTTGCGTAAATCGGTACTGCTCTGGCATCTGTTGCCGAATCGGGAGTTTCTTGTCCTACATGAATCTGTAATGTTTCAAAGTGTGCTTTTCTTTTCATAATGAACCTCGATTGTTTAGAAATTAAGTCTTTTATATCGCATAATTCCTACTATGTCAATAGGAAAAATAGTATTTAACCGCAATATTTTTTTTCGGTAACTTTTACTTTGCATTTCCCCAGACTTCCACCGGTTTTTTGTTCAGAATATCTTCCAGTGTAATGCTTTCCATATAATTTTTCAATGTTTTGCTTAATCCCTGCCAAAACGGTAAAGTAAGGCAGTTAGCAGCTCTCGGACATTCCGGAGCAGAATCTTCCAGACACGAAACAGGTGCTAAATTTCCTTCTGCAAGTGTTAAAACCGACCACACTGTATAATCAGCCGGCAACTTTGCCAAACGATAACCGCCGTCCTTTCCGCGCTGGCTTTGAACAAAATTTCCCCGATTCAAAATTCCGATAATCATTTCCAAATATTTCATTGATATTTCCTGCCTTTGGGAAATATCGCGCAGGCTGATAAATTCTCCGTTGCTGTTCTGCGCAATATCAAGCATAACACGCAATGCATATCTGCCTTTTGTAGATATTTTCATTCTGTTCTCCTTTCTGCGGTAATGGACTAGCATATAATTCCTATATTACCAATATGAAAATAGTATAAAAACATTCAAGATAAATTATTTTTACATAACCAAAAATTATCAAACGTAGGATTGTTAAAATTGCCGAAATAGTCATAAACAAAAATTTTTAACCTACTCAATCACCGAAAAAGCAATCGTCAATTCATAAAACTTTGCGTCAGATTCTCAAATGAAGTATGAAAATAACATGAAAAATCAGCTGTTAAATAATTCAAACTGAACGCTTTTCTTTTTATCTTCAAAATGTGCAAGCCAAGCAAAGCATTCTTCCGGCTTATACAAAAGGTTATACCGACGGCAAGTTTTCTCGATTATCGAAAATAATTCTTTATGATGTGGGCTCCAAATTTCGTAAGTGTTGCCGAATTCCTTTTGGTAACGTTCTTTAATGCCGGGAAAATGTTTATCAAGCTGCCGATAAAAATATTCTCTGTTGCCGTCACGAAGCGTTACTCCGACACCGAAACACATAATGCCTTTTACGCCGACTGTCAAACATGCGTCAAGAAGGTTTCTGATGTTTTCCGCAGTATCGTTAATAAACGGCAGAAACGGATCAAGCCAGACCATTGTCGGAATACCGACTTTCCGCATTTCGCTTAACACTTTGATTCTGGAGCTTGTCGGGCAGACATTCGGTTCTATTTTCCGGCATAAATCATCGTCAAATGTTGTTAATGTCATTTGGACAACAGCTTTTGTTTTTGAATTTATAGATGCAAAAATATCAATATCACGTATTACCAAATCAGATTTTGTCAATACGCCGACTCCGAAATTATAATAATTAATAATTTCCAGACATTTGCGAGTAAGCTTTAAGTCTTTTTCAATGTGAAGATATGGATCACACATTGCGCCGGTACCAATCATGCAGCGTCTGCGTTTGCCGGCTAATGTTTTTTCCAGAAGCTGCACCGCATTAACTTTAACTGCAATATCTTCAAAGTCGTGATTCATTTGGTAACACGTACTTCGTGAATCGCAATAAATGCAGCCATGTGTGCAGCCGCGGTACAAATTCATGCTGTTTGTTGATGATAAAATTTGCTTAGCCTGAATCTCGTGCATCGGAATTTTCCTTGCAGCACAACTCGCCGCATGCAGCGTCAATATCTGCGCCGCGTCTGTAACGCCTTGTCACGCAAAAATGCTGCCGTTCCAATTCCTGCATAAAATGCGCAATTTCTTTTTCTTCCGGACGTTTTACCAAATCATCCGAATGGTTTAACGGAATTAAATTAATATGAAAAGCTTGGTGGCGAAAACGCTGCATTGCGGCAATTTCTTTTTTGCTCATATTTACATTCTTAATAAGCACGTATTCCAACGTAAACCGAGTTTTAAACTCTGCATATAACTTTTTCAACTGTGCTGCGATTTCATCCAGTGAGAATTTTCTTGCTATCGGCATAATTTTTTCGCGTTCTTCCTGAATCGGATGATTCAAAGACAAAGCAAACCGCAGCGTAGGAAAACGACGCAAAGCGGAATCGATTTTATCAATAAGTCCGCACGTTGAAATTGTAATGCGGGACGGTGACAAGCCAAAAAAAGCAGGATTTGTAATAAGCGCAACGGATTCCATTACATTGTCAAAATTATCAAGCGGTTCTCCCATTCCCATGTAAACGATATTAAACAACTGATTTTTCAGCCCTTTCTCCGCCGTCATAAAATGATACAGATACAAAACTTCGGATAAAATCTCGGTTGCCGATAAATTGCGGAGCAAACCCATTGTGCCTGTTTTGCAAAAAACACACCCCATTCTGCAACCTACTTGAGATGAAATACAAAATGTAACATGATTATTTTTATCGATCAAAAAAACCGATTCTATGCATTTTCCGTCATGCAACTCAAACAAAAACTTCACCGTTCCGTCGCAAGATTCTTTGCGGACAACTTCTTTTACTTCAAGAATATGAAATTTTTGTGACAAGCTGCTTCTTAATTCTTTAGAAATGGTGGAAATTACCGCAAAATCGACAATTCCCTTTTTAAAAACCGCATCATAAACTTGCTTTTTGCGAAAAGCTTTATCTACATCACTGTCGCAAAGTTCGGTAATATTTTTAGTAATTTCCATAAAATTGCTTTTAAGCCGTAGAAAAAGCTCAACTGTTCTTTAAGCTGTTATAAATTTCCATCAGCAAATTAGATATGCTGTTGCCGACTTTTATCTGTTCATCCAGAAGTTTCAGAGCTTTTTCTGATTCTCCCGTTTCCCTGTAACACATAACTAATTCATATAATGTTCTGGAATTATACGGTTCCTTTCTGAATATATCTTCTAGGATTTTAATCGCTTTTTCATAATTGCCTTTTGCTTTGTAGATAAAAACTAATCCTAAAGTAGCATAATAATCATAGCCGATATTCAATGCTGTTCTGTAGTAAATTTCAGCTTCATCGTAATCTTCGAGATTGCGGAATGAATCGGCAAGACGTGTCATAATAACTTTGTTGTTTGGACTTAATTCCAAAAGCTCTTTCCAGACATGCAAACTTTCTTCGTGCATGGAAAGTCCGCGGTAACAGTCAGCCAAGCCGTACAATGCGTAAAAATTTTTATTCTGTAGGCGCAGTGCACGCTCAAAATAAACAATGCCGTCTTCAAAAGTTTTTCTTTTTCTGTGGCAATTTCCTATAGCTGTAAGAATTTTCACGTTATTAGGTTCAAATTCAAGCATTTTCAGCCAACTTTCCAAAGCCCACTCATATTTTCTTGTTTCAAAATACAAATAGCCAATGCCTGTCAATGCGTAAGAATTCTGCGGATCAATTTCAAATACTTGCTTGTAAAATTTTTTGGCATTCTCATAATCACCGAGTTTTCTGTATGAATCTGCCAATCTGGTAAGAACGGTAATATCAACACCGTAATGAACTATAAAATGTTCCCACAACCCTATAGATTCTCTGTAATTTCCCATTTCACGATAAACATCTGCCAAACCAATCAGCGCATATTTATTTTCATGATGAGCTTCCAAACATCTTTTATAAAAATCTATTGCTTCAGGGAATTCACCTTTCTTTCTCGAAATATCTCCAAGTCCGACAAGCGCATAATGATTTTCTGATTCCTGCTCTAAAATTTTATAGAACAATTCTTTTGCTTCATCATACTTGCCATGCTTAATAAAATCGTAAGCATCTTTAGAAATTTTACTTAATTTATCAGATTCTTCAATGTCTTCATCAGCTAGATCAATGTTGACATTCATATTCTCCAATTCATCATTCCATTCTTTACTCATGAATCCCTCTGTACTTAGTTTAATATTTATCTTCTTCTAACATAATCTGAATAATCTTTGCACATTTTTCAGAAAATAATTTTATTTTTGATTCATTGCCGGACATAAAATACATTTCGGCAGCTTTGTAGATATTTTTATTGGTAAAATAATAGTCGCCTAAGCGGACAATTCCATCCTTGTAATCAGTTGTCACAAAAATTTTCTCGGCAGCTTTTATATTGCCACTAGAAAAAAAATCATTGCCTCTTCTGATCAGCAATGCACGAACCGATGGCTCAACCTTTTTTTTGAAACGATTTCCTCTTTCTATAATGTACGAATTATTTTTATTGTCTTTCAACATATTCAAACCTGAAAAAATCATATCTCCAATATTTTATCAGTTTCCATTCTTTGAATTAAAGCCTCTCAACAGACAAAAGACCTTAATTTAAAGAAGTTCCTTTTTTGCCTTACTGAAAAAACAAAAAAGGAACTTACTGTTAAATGCATCAAAAAAAAATCGTACAAATAATTTTTATCAGATTGATTTGTTTAAAAATTATTTCTTTTCAAATAAACTTCTGATTTTCTTACCAACGATTTCGATTGGATGCGCTCCCAATTCTTCGCGTTTTTTCTTCAATTGAGCAGCACCGCTGTGAGCTTCTTTCATCCACTCTTCGGCAAATTTACCGCTTTCAATATCGTTAAGAACTTCTTTCATTCTCGCTTTTACGCCGGCATCAATAAGTTTTGTTCCGGTAACGTATTCGCCCCATTCAGCTGTATTGGAAATAACTTCATTCATTTTCTGAATTCCGCCTTCATAGATTAAATCTACGATAAGCTTCAATTCATGCAGACATTCAAAATAAGCCATTTCAGGCGGATAACCGGCTTCTGTAAGTGTTTCAAATCCGGCTTTAATCAATTCTACTGTACCGCCGCACAAAACTGCCTGTTCACCGAACAAGTCTTCGTATGTTTCCTGAGCAAATGTACATTCCAAAACGCCGGCACGAGTCAAACCTTCTGCTTTTGCAATAGCAAGTGCAATCTGCATTGCCTTTCCGCTGGCATTTTGAGCCGCAGCAACTAATCCCGGTACACCGAAACCAGCTTCATAAGTTTTTCTAACTTCTGTTCCCGGAGCTTTAGGAGCTGTCATAATAACATCAACGTCTGCCGGAGGAACAATTTGTTTGAAACAAATGTTAAAGCCATGTGAGCAAGACAGTACTTTTCCTTTCTTTATGTAAGGTTCAATCTCGTTTTTATAAATATCACCCTGTTTTTCATCCGGCAGCAAAATATGAATAATATCAGCCTGTTCTGCAGCTTCTTTTACTGAAAGAGGCTTAAAACCGTCTTCTTTAGCTCTTTCAAAAGAAGGTCCCTGACGAACACCTACTATTACTTTCACACCTGAATCTCTCATATTCAAAGCCTGCGCTCTTCCTTGTGAACCATAACCGATAACACCGACAGTCAAACCATTTAATAAGGACAAATCTGCATCATTGTCATGAAAAATTTTAATATCACTCATTGCGAACTCCTCCAAATAGAATTCTAAATTTTTTAGCAGACAGTATATCAACATAACCGAATTGTCAAGAATTACAGTTAAATGATACACTTAGAAATCATTTAAAAAAACTGTTGAAAAAATTATTTTGCAGCGACACGATACTTGTGAAGCAGTTTAATAGGCTGATAAGATTTTTTCATTGCTCTAAGCCCTTCTTTTCCCAAATCCTGCTCTAAGTTTATAAATCTACACTGCATTTCTTCATTACTGCGAGCAAAAACAGAAAACATATATTGGTAAATTCCTTTTATTTTGCTGTCTGCCTTTGCAAAATGAACAACACAATATTCCTTATTATATTGCTCGCCGATTACAAAACCTTTCGGCATATCGTCAATTAAAAATATTTGTCCGGTTTGATTTAATTTTTTCATATTCCGCAAAACTTCCAGACACGGAACAAAATCAGTTTGCTCTTTGTCGCTGCCTGATTCATTCTGCCACTTGTTGAGCACTTTGACAGCCAGAGGTGCATTTTCTTCGGTAAGCGGCAAAATCTCTGCTTTGTAATCACGCAGAAACTGTGTGACCAGATTTCGCTTTGAATGCAGTTTTCTGCCGGGATAAGAAACGAATTTTTCTATTTCATAAATATAATCGCTGTCATCTTCGGTATACGAAACATCAAATTTATCACTCGGAAATTTATCAAGCCAATTTTCCGGAATCGGATAAATCATGTCATAACCGGCAGCTTTTTCAATTAATTGCGCTAAGTAAGCCGTATTTTCGTCACCAGATAAATCGCATAAAGGCATGAGAAAAGTTTTGCCGTCATAAGCAGCGCCGGACAAAAACAAACTTCCGCTATCATCGATAAGTTGATAATCATGTTTATCACGAAACAAATAAAGGTTTGCAAATGAATATTCTGACAAAGCAGCATTAATATCCACCAGTTTTCCGGATAAAATTTCTGCGTGTTTCAGCAATAATTTTTCTTTACTCACACAACCTCCAAAATCGTTGAAAAATCATTATCAAGATAGTCATCTACAAAAACGACATTTTTCAAAGCCACATCTGCAAGCAGCTGTTTTACACCGTCCGGGTTTTGGTAATAGTAGCCGACTTCCATCGTCTTCGAGCGGCTGTGAAGAAGATTAAAAACAACAAACTTGTTTGATAATGACACAAATTTCCGCAATGCATTACGCAAAAAATCATCATTGTTTCCCAGCTCAATGTTAAAAATCCCGGAAGCATAAATAATGTCAAACTTCCTGTCTCCGAACAAGTCATCAGTAAAAATATTAGCGCAAATAAATTCCTGCTGCGGATTTTTCACTTTTGCGCGTGAAATCATTTCCGGCAAAATATCTGCACCCGTGTAACTGAAATCATAACCACGTTTTTTCAAATAATCATACAAATTCCCAAGTCCGCAGCCGACATCCAAAATTGACGCATGTGGAAAAATTACACGTTCCAAAATTTTAAACCGCAGCTCTTGCGCCTGTTGATTTTCCCAGCCCAAACAGCCGGATTCTGAATTCTCATGTTCCAGTTTGGGTAAATAATATTCTCTTATTTTTTCTTTTCGCTTCATTTTATTAACCGCCTGTTTTTTCAATCAAAATAAAGGAAACGCCTCATTTTAGCAAAATACTTTTCCGTATCGGACAAAATTACAAACCACATTTAAAAAGTTGTAACCTTATGTACACAAAAAAAGTTTCATATTACCGCAACTTGTGTAATTATTACACATTACTGTATTTTCAGTTGTTTTCTTGCCTCTGAAACCTACTTTAAACGACGTTTCAGCCATTTTTTTGAACTGGCACATCGAATGCTTTATATCAGTGTCGAAGAAAAAAACGACAATGTGAATTAGAAAATAAAAACTTTTTTTATAGGAGGCAACATTATGTTGTACGATTTATATGATGACTTTTTTAGATTAAACAGAGAATTTGAAAAATTAATGCGCGGAACGAACACAAGAAAATCTTTTCCTGAAGTAAATATTTATGAAGGCAAGGACAAATATTTGGTATTGGCAAAAATACCGGGAGTAGATAAAAAAGATATTCAGATTTCAATCAGAGACAACGCTTTGAAACTGACAGGTGAAATAAAAAGCAAAGACAGCAGCAAAACATATTACCTTGCTGAACGAGCTAACGGAAAGTTTGAAAGAAATTTTATGTTTGATGAAAACATTGATTCTGAAAAAATTTCGGCGGAATTTAAAAATGGCGTGCTGACTATTGATTTACCGAAATCAGAAGACGCAAAACCTAAAGTGATTACAATCGCATGATTGTTCCGGTAAAAAACAACATTTAACTTAGTAAATTATTGGAGGAATAAAATGAATACTGTTGAAGAAAAAAAAGATATTGAATCTACAAGAGGCTACACTTACGCTGCGCCTATGACCGATATTATAGAAAACAAAGACGGCTTTGAAATAATTTTTGATTTGCCCGGAATCGAAAAGAACGATATTAAAATTAATATTGAAAAAGACATCCTTACAGTAACAGCCGAAAGTTCGTTCGAGCAAAACCCGGACTTTCAGTGCATTCATAAGGAAACAAACTTTTTTGGGTTCCGCAGGTCATTTAATTTGAACAAAATTATTGACAGTAACAAAGTCGAAGCGCAATTTAACAACGGAACTTTGACATTGAAGCTTCCTAAAAAAGCGGAAGAACAGTCAAAGGAAATTTCTATAAATATTGATTAATATCACCTTTGTAAATAAAAACGAGGGGAATCGCGAAGCTTGCAAAAAGTTTCAATGTGGTTCCCCTCTTTTTTTATGTTGAAACAAACCGTCAGGCATTCCGGACAGCCCTTTTAACTTGATATTTATTTTTTTTTGGTTTATAAAACGAAAATTATTTTAATTAACAATAAATATTGATTCGGTTCCTATTAGTTTGGATTAAATTCAGGCAGAAGAGAGTTAAAGACCACAAACCCGATTACCGAAAATTATAAAATTGATATTAACTAACAAAAAAGGTTGTAAAAATGCAGACAACTACAAGTTTTAAAAAGATAGAAAAACGCCTTTATGCAGGTGTTATTAATATATGTTCAATAATTTGGAAATTTACTAAATCATTTTTTTCTACCATAAAAAACGTTTTTTCTCAGAAACTCACAATTATGATGATTCCGCATTCCGAGAAAAAAGTTTTCAATTTCAGAATCAATGTGTTCGCATTGTCACTGGCTACAATTTCTTTAGCCGCCACGCTTGCTGTTATTACTTTTTTATCAGTGGACAACTACAACAAATCAATCAAATATATGGACGTAAGTTTAAAAACTCAGCTGAATGAGCGAAAATCACGAGAATATGAAGAAATCATGAGCCAGATTTTTGAATCTCATCGGGCATACAAAGGTCAGCTGAACAATTTGCTTACAAAGCTGAATTCTCCCGGAATAAAGACTATGGAAGAAAGCTACTACCTCAACAGCAAGCAAGGCGGTGAGCTTAACCTGATAGAAAAAAATAATTTGAGTGACTTGGAATACATGAAAATGGAAGCTCAAAATCTGTTGATGGATTACGACTTCTCCGTTAAAGCATTCAACGAAATAAACAGCAAAGTTAATAACTACGACAAAATATTGAAAGATCTGCCGTTTGCCAATCCGGTAAAAGGGCATTATTTCATAACTTCTACATTTGGTTTGAGAATACATCCGATATTCAAATACCTAGACCACCACACCGGAATAGATTTGGCAAACGAATTCGGCACACCGATTGTCGCAACAGCTCCCGGAACAGTAGAAAAAGTTCAGTCAAGCAATTTTGGTTACGGAAATTACGTTGTTATAAGACACAAACTTGGTTTTTCTACTCTTTATGCGCACATGCGTTCTTATGTTGTCACTCCGGGTGAACAAATCAAGAAAAACCAGATTATAGGCTATATGGGAAGTACAGGATATTCTACAGGCGTTCATCTTCATTACGAAGTCAGAATTGCAAATAAACCTGTAGACCCTTGGTCATATTTAAATGTTGATTAAAAGGTTTTATTTTTATGATAGGAAAAAAAGCAGAAAACAGTCTCGGTCTATCCGCCGGAATCAATACTTTTGTCGGTGACTCGACAATCCTGCGCGGTGACTTTGAAGTAAACGGACCGTTAAGGATAGATGGAAAATTCAAAGGAAGCATTATTTCCACAAGCATGGTATATATAGGGAAAAAAAGCATTTCCGAGTGCGTTATTTTTGCCAAAAACGTTACTATCGGAGGAACTATCAAAGGCGATATTTACGCCGAGAACTCACTTACCGTACTGAAAACAGCTGAAATTATAGGCAACATATATGCAACCAGCGTAAATATGGCTGACGGCGTTATCTTTGATGGGAAATGCCAAATTTTAGCTAAAGACCAGATACGTGAGTTAATGGATAAAATGAAAAAGCAAATATCTTAAACATGGACAAAATCAACAACAATTATTTTTTTCTAAACCCTGAAATAAAAAATAATGAAGACCAGAAAAAGACGAAAAAGACTTCCGCCACAGTAAAACAGGCTTCTCTTTTCCGCAAAATGTTGATGCAG
The DNA here is from genome assembly GCA_050872545.1 of Spirochaetales bacterium. GTDB lineage: Bacteria > Spirochaetota > GWE2-31-10 > GWE2-31-10 > GWE2-31-10 > RGIG8597. Next base: position 18,562 of record JBNMHA010000015.1, read on the forward strand.
GAAGAAGAGCCGGAATACACGGAACAAGTCACTGAAACCAAAGACGAACTGAATGATGAAATTGCCAATCTGCTGAAAGACATCAGTACAAAAGGCAGAACGCTGAAGAAATACAAAAAAGTTGAAGATTTGGAAGATTATAAAAAATTGGTGCAGAGCTTATTAAAAAAAGTCATTACATCAACAGAAAAAGTAGAAAAAAAAGCGACTTTCAGAAACGGACAGAAAAATTTCAAACTGCATCTGCAGGTAATAAACAGAAATTTACTTGAACTTACACGCGAATTCATGAAGCAGCAAAAAAGTGTAATTGCCATTGCCACAAAAATTGACAGCATAGAAGGCTTACTATTGGACTTGCTTTCATAAAAAAACAGGAGACACTATGGATGATTCTACATATTCGACAGATAATATCGACAATCTAAAAGCATTGGAAGATGATACATCGTCAATAAAAAAGAAAACAAAGAAAAATTATAAATTCTCGGATGATGATTTTTTTTACAGAATAAAAATTCCTTACAACCAATCATCGTCGATTTTTAAAACAAAAAACTCGGCTATTACAAAAGGAATGCTTGTTGTAATTCCTACCGTATACGGAAATGAAATCGGTATTTGCCAAGGACAAACTTCCAACATGGAAGAGATTCAATATCAGGATAATCTTCAAGACATAGTCAGAATCGCAACAGAAAAAGACAGAAGCCGACACGCCGAAAATATTAAAAAGGAAGTGAAAGCTTTTGATATTACAAAGAAGAAAATTCTTGAACATAAGCTTGATATGAAACTTATCAGTGCGCATTACTTTTTGGAAGATTCTAAAATTCTGTTCAATTTTACTTCTGATGGGCGAGTCGACTTTCGTGAATTGGTAAAAGATTTAGCCTCAATTTTTAAAACAAGAATCGAACTGCGTCAAATCGGCGTGCGTGATGAATGCCGCATAATAAGCAGCTACGGACAATGCGGAAAACATTTGTGCTGCGGCAATGTTCTGAATGATTTGACTCCGATTACAATTAAAATGGCAAAAGAACAAAACATCACTCTTAATTCACAAAAAATAAGCGGAACATGTGGGCGGCTTCTGTGCTGTTTGTCATACGAATACAACGCTTACTTGGATGAGAAAAAAGATTACCCTAAAGAAGGCTCAAAAATTTTTGTAAACCAAGAGCCTTACATAGTTACCGAAATCAACATCCAGACAAAAAAAATAAAAGCCGTATCAGAAAAAGGCAGCGAACCGCCATTTGTTATACTGGACAAAAAGCAGCTTAGACGTGAAAAAAATACATATTCGGCGACAGTTGAATTATAAACTCAACCTCCAAACTTCAGTCAAAGCTTCTGAAGAATAACAATATTTTTTTCATCGGAAAAAATAATCTTCAATGAGAAAGTTTCCGCAAGCCATTTAAATGTTTCCATTGAATAAAATGAAATATGTGTTGCATCCTGAATATACCACCAGGATGCAAACTTATTTTCTTCCGGAAGAAAACCTGTAGATATTACAATATATCCGCCTGTTTCAAGGAGCGAAAACACCTGCGCCGCTTCTTTATAAACATCACGAAAATGTTCAAATACTTCAACAGCAAAAATACACGTATACTTTTCGGTAAAATTTAAGTCCGGGAAAAAATACAAATCATAACAATCTACTCTGCTTATATGCGGCACTTTGCCCTTTAAAATTTCCGGCAAAACAGGCGTATGACCGCAACCGTAGTCAAGAACATTTTTTCCGTTAAGGTCAATCTCACGCACGGCGCAGTCTGCAATTTTGCCGAGCCAATTTACATAGCCTTGATTATCATTTGAATTTTGATGAAGTAGATAACGTTCTTTTTCCTGAGAAAAACCCAAAAGCTGCGTGCGGTCAAGAAAGCAGAAACCACATTTTGCACAACGGAAAAAAGTTTTCCTACTCTTATTTGTAACCGCCGCAAACGCTTTTGTATCATTGCAGCCGCAAAGAATACACTGCATTATTTATCCCCTATAACTTATCACTTATCGCCATACGCTAACGGAATAATCAATATCGCCGTACAAAGTGCGGAAACAATTCCGAAAATCATCGAAATTCCCAATGAGAACAATGCTCCGGAAGAACTGAATGCCAAAAGTCCGAATGAAGCCAATGTAGTCGCAGCTGCTGCAAGAATCGACTGTATCGTACTGTTTCGCTTTTTAATCCACTCTTCACCTGCCAATTCTTTTTTAAACCACATATTCCAAGTAGAAGATGAGAGAATTCCATAATCAACACCGATTCCGACAACTAAAATTGCCGAAGTTATATGCATTATGTTGATAGGCTTCTGCATTACCGCATTTATTCCCAATATTCCAACAAGCCCGGCAATAATCGGCAAGACAGAAGTCAATGCAATTCTTATATTCCTGAACGCAATAAATATTGCAAAGAAAATCAAAATTACAGCGACACCGATTAAAACCATTGATTTCATTTCAAACATTTGCAGCCCTTTCACACTGTCACGCATAATATCAACAGGAACATATTCCACACCAAGCGAATCTAAGCAAGCGTAAGTTTTTTCCGCACGCTCTCTGTCTCCGATATGAACCATAAAGTAATATATTCCGTTATACTCGGCGATTGACGCCTCCGACTGCATTTTCAAATAATCGGGAAATTCTCCAAGTTCAAACGTTCCTGCCTTCATTTTTTCAAGAGCCGCAAAAAATGAATCGAACGCATCTTCGGTAAAATCACTCTGCTTTACAGCTTCAAGGAAACGCTGCTTGTCAAAATTATCGACAATATAATTAACTCTTAACCGAACTACATTTTCGGTAGGCAGAAAAATAGCCGGATTTAAAAACAGCAGCTCGGGCTTTTCCTTGTAAACTGCCAGCGTAGCGTTCATCGCCAAATCAATCGCTTCATCTTTAGTTTTGCCCGGAAATCCTATAAACACATTGTTTGTGGATTCTCCGAATTCGGAAATAATTTTCTCGGCACGCGCATTCAATTCCTTATGTGCAATATCAAGCTTACTGGAATCGGTTTCCAAATGAGTGAAAATCGACGCAACGGCTAAACACGCAAATAAGCACAGAAACGGAATTCGCCAGCGAGGAAATAATTTTTCACCGAATGCTAAATATTTTACATGATAAAAAATTTTCTCCGGCGGCAAAATATTTTGAAGCACAAACCAACTGAAAGCAAACGAAAATGTAATCACAAGACAACCGAACAACGCAATTTCCCCAAGCGAATCGATTCTTGACAAAAGCAGCAGAAGAAACGACAAAACAGTCGTAAAATATCCCATAAACAGCGACTTCCCTATTCCGTGCCGCAAATCTTTCAGCGTAGGATAAAAATCTGCTTTAAATAAATAATGTATGGAATAATCAATACAAATTCCGGCAGCTGTAGCTCCAAATCCCAACGCAATTGCCCCAAATTCTTTGCAGAAAATAAGAATACTTAAAAACGTCAAAGCCATCCCTGCAACAACCGGCATAAACGCATAGAAAATCAATTCAACATTGCGGAAGAAGAAAAAGAAAACAAGAATTGTCAATATAATAGAAAAAACACAAATTACAGAAACTTCTTTCTGAATCGTAGATGACGACTCGATAAAATAAAAATGCGCACCGTACAAAAATGAGTTTCCGCCATCTTGCTCGCCGATTGAAGCAATTTTTTTATCTAGGTCAAGCAACGGTGCCGACTTCTGCGTATCGCCGGAATTGCTGCCGGTACTGAAAACTCTCATGTAAGAAGTTTTGTCTTCACTTAAAATTCCGTCACGATAAACCGAAAGCGGATTTGACGATGAAAATTGCAGTTTCATCAAGTCTGAAATTTGGTTCAGCGGATCTGCAAAAAATAATTCACTCAAATCCTCAAAAGGATTATTTTGCAGATAAGCAAACTTTTTTTCCAAGCGGACTTTCATTTCATCTGCCGAAAACGGTGCTTCAAATTCTTCGTAAGGATATAAAACAAACGCATTTTTCTGCAAATAAAGCTTTATTTCGTTAATCTGCTGTGCGCTTGGAATATTTGGAGTAAGAAAGTCAGCCGTTTGAATTACGGAATCTGCTTTGTCTATCATAGCATCCAATTTTTCCGTATCATCATTGTGAAGATAAAGAAGCAGCTTATCGGAAACAGACGAATCAGCCGTAAGCGCAACGCTGCGCATTAAATTTTCATCACGCGGCAGCATGTTAGTTATTTGAGAATTAAGTTTCAGATTTAGCGCACTGAAAATAATCAATAAAACAGAAACTGCAATAATCGAAAAAACAATTAATCTGTCAGTCAAATTTTTTTTCATCTATACTTTCTCCCGTTACTGTATTAAAAAACTTAAACTCGATTGCAGTTCCGTTTTTGTACTTTATTTCCAACTTTTCCAATTTGTCCTGCGTACTTACAAAGCGCATAAATTCCAACTTGCCGACTGCACCGCTGCCGGTCTTAGGCTGTAGAAAATAGCGCATTTTGCTGCCGACATTTTCGCTGTTTATACTGAATATGCGATTGACCTGCTCCGGGTCTCCTGAAAAAAGCAAGTTAATATCACTAAATTCCGCCGCACTGTCAGCCGCCGCTTTCATCTTTATAGGTTTATTATTTCCAATTTTCAGCGACATTTCATCGCCTACATTAACAACTTTTATCACCGACGGAGTTTCCTGAAAAAAAGCAAACTTATCGCCGTCCTTTGCAAGCCAACCCGATGATTCAATAACTTTTTTTATATAAGGTGAACTTTTTCGCGATGTATATTCTGTATAAAGCTGTCCGTTTTTTGGGAAAGGAATGCTTGCTTCCTGAGCCGATACGGTAAAAACAGCAAACAAAAGAAGTGATAAAAAAAATTTCTTCATTATAAATAGCTCCGTTATTAGTATAAATAAAGCAATTCCAAGTACTTGTTCAACATCATGCTGATTGCACTTTTTTCAGATACCGGCAATTCTTTTTTGACTTCCCTGTCGGCAATAAATGTAACGCTTATAGGTTCACGGTCTGTCATCATTTCATTAAAAACATCGACCTGCTGATCAGTAAGCGGAATATCAGCAATTTCGGCGTATTTTCTTACAGTGTTTTTTATGCCGTCAAATTCTTCATAAACGCGGTCAATTTTCTTAACATGGTCTCCGGGAAAAGTTTCAAATTCTAGAAAATGTTTGCTTGTCCCTATTTTTACCGAGTAATAATTCAATGTTTCCTCCTCGGTATCCTGAATATCCTTCACTTTCATTCGCATATTGCATTCGTTTGTAAGTAAATCCCTTGAAACATACAAATAAGCCGAATAATCCACCAACGTCGGTACATAAAAAGAAGTTTTTGATTCCTCATCGAAAGTCGTTTTAAATTTCGCTCCCATAAGACAACTGCTTAAAAGCAGCATAAGCAGCAAACAAATAAATGAAAGTTTCTTCATTTTTTAATTCCTCCTAATTTTTATAAAAACATCCTTGGTAAAGATTTTTAATTTTCAAATGTTGATTAATCTGGTTTAAAACCTGTTTTTTATCGGTAGTCCACTTTGGTTCCACTACAGATTTCCAAGGTGGGTCGCCTGTAAGCCTGTGTACTACTACATCGGGCGACAAATAAGACAGCATCTGCGCCACAATGTCAATATATTCAAACCGTTCCAAAAATCTGACTTTGCCCTGTGCAAACCATTTCATAAGCGGCGCATCCTGCAACAAATACAAAACCTGAATTTTTACACCATTAATTTTCATTTCGGAAATATAGCGAACAGCATTCAAATTATCTTCAACCGTTTCGCCCGGCAGCCCGACAATCAAATGAGCTACAGTTTCAATCCCACGCTTCTGTAGTTCCCGAACGCTATTTGTAAAAACTTCCAGCGGATAACCCCTGTTAATTTTTTGTGCAGTCACATCATTTACTGTTTGCAAACCAAGCTCTACCTGCAAAAATGTTCGTTTATTTATTTCATCCAGCAGATTAAGCACATCTTCGCATAAGCAATCGGCACGAGTTGCAACAGATAAGCCCACACAATCATCGACACTCAAAGCTTCTTCATATTTTCGACGCAAAACATCCACAGGCGCATACGTGTTTGTAAAAGATTGAAAATACGGAATTATTTTTAATTCTTTCCATTTATTCTGCAATATGCTCTTTTGAAAATTTATCTGCTGCAAAATCGGCAAACTTTTTTCGGCACAAAAATCTCCGGCTCCGGCAGTTCCGCAAAAAACACAGCCGCCGTAACTAACGGTTCCGTCACGGTTCGGACATGTAAAGCCACCGTCAACTGCCACTCTCGCAACCTTAGAGCCAAACTTCCGGCGATAAAAGTAATCCAAACTGTAAAAACGCTTCTCTCCCCACATTGCCCGGTAAAATAATTTATTTTTCGTGTTTTAACAACATTATTTAGTGGAATAGATTAAGTGCTCGATCTGTATCCCAAAACGGAATCAGGGTCTGTCCCTTGCAAAAAAACTTACCGCTGCTTCACCGAACATCGGCAGCAAATTAAAAATAACTGTCGACATGCAGAAATAATATTTAATTGTAAAATCGCATACGACAGAAACGGAAAAACAACAAAAGCATCTTCATTTAAACTAAAAAAATATACAATCGTTTCTAAAGTAAAAATACTTGACGCTGCATATCACCATAATACACAAAGGAGGAAATATGTGTAAAAAAATACTTTCATTATTAGCATTTTTCCATATCTGCATGATGATGATATTCTCATGCTGCGAAACCCAAACAGAAGACGCCCCAAAGGAAACGCCGCCGGCAACCTCTGTAAATCCGCAGAAGCCGACAATAACAGTCGTTTCCGATAAAACTTTGGAATACAAAGTTAATGACACGGCAAAAGCTCTTGCAATAGAAGCAAAAATTACCGACAAGGGAAAATTATCCTACGCTTGGTACAAATCAGATTCCGAAAGCGGCTCATTTGATTTGATTGAAAATGAGACAAACAGCAAATACGTTCCGGCAACATCCGAAATCGGAACATTGTATTACAAATGCACAGTTACAAACACATTAGACGGAAAAACATCCTCTGCGGATTCGCCTGTTTTCACCGTGACTGTAATATCCGCAAGCGGAAGCATTAACATTGATTTCAACTAGGAGGTACAAATGAAAAATAAGATTCTGATTTTACCTTTAATACTTATTGCTCTGATGTTAGGTTGTGAAAATCCGTCAACCAAACACGCAAACTTCTCACCGGATAAAACTTTCGGAAGCCTTACTGTAGGCGATGATTCCGGCTCTCGTGCATTGCAGACAAAAGAAATTTTGGGCGCAAAAGTAAGCGTATCCGGAAATGACTTTGAAGAATTATCAGCTGAAACTTCCATTACTGACGGAAAAGTTTCCGGTGTAACTATAGACCGCATTCCTACAGGCAAAAACCGAATTGTAAGCGTACAGGCTGCGGCAAAATCTACTGGCATAACAAATACAGACTTTATAAACGGAGTAGTAATGCGTGCCGTTACCGACATTAAAGCCGGAAAAAACACTGTTGATGTAAATTGGAATTCCACTGCACTGGGAAATGTTTTCTACGAACTTCTACTGGCAGATTATGATATTTCAGGCATTACCGAAGCACAGAAAATTTCCCTTAAAGACGCAATCGATTCTACCGTTCATGCAATGTTAATTGACAGCAAATCAATAGCCACTGATTTTAAAAACAATGCTTTGAAAGAAAAATCAGCTTACGTTCTGGACGGAGCTACTGTTAATTTTAAAGTAAACAGCAGTTCTTTCAGCAATTATACTGTAACAGTTACAGACCCAGCATCTAAAGACAGCAAAGTTTCGGCTGAAACAGTAACTTCAATTGCTGCCGGAACTTGGCATTTTATTATCAAGTCGGACACCGGCTACGAATGGTACAAAAAAGAAATTACCGTAACCGAAGGAAAAATTTTAGATTTGGGAACTATCAACATGAGTACGCCGGTTCCGGAAATTTTACCAGAAAAAATGTTCTTCTCCGGTTCATTGGAAATCTCAATCAATTCAGAAAACGGCTCAACCGTTTATTACACTACCAACGGAGACAAACCTACAACTTCAAGTAATAAATACACTACTCCATTTACAATCACTTCCGACACAACGGTTAAAGCATTCGCTGTAATTTCCGAACTTGCAGAATCTGCCGTTGTTACAAAAGAATACAAATTATCAAAACTCGGTTTCAATCATCCTTACACCGGGAAATATTCGCCGGTAGATCAGGCAAACTGGGCGAGCGCATCTTATGCTTTGGGCGCGGACATTGACACGGACGGAAACGGAACTTTTGCGGTTTATTCAAAAAATGCCACAAAGATTCTTCTGGAAATTTATACCGAAGCGTACGGCAAAGAATTTGCCTATGATTACTGGATGGAAAAGGGGTCTGATGACGTATGGCGCGCAAAAATAGGCGGGATTGATTCCGGCACTTTGTATGCGTTCCGTGCTTGGGGACCGAACTGGACTTTTGACGAAAACTGGAAGCGTGGCGGAAGTTCCGCTGGTTTTGTTGCGGATTTTGATGCGGCAGGAAACCGCTTTAATCCTAATAAGCTTTTGTTCGATCCGTATTCAAAGGAAATAAGCCACGACAAGTCAAACCCGGTTGCGCTTGGCAGCCTGAACGGCGGAATGTACGGAACTGGTGAGCAAGTGTTTGAAGGCGCGGCACGAAGAAACTTTGACACTGGCATTTATGCCTCAAAATCTGTTGTTGTAAAAGACAGCACAGGTTTTGGAACAAAGCCAAGAATTCCGCAGGAAAAAGCGATTATTTACGAGGCTCACGCGCGCGGAATCACAAAACATCCATCTTCTGCGCAACTTTCTTCTATACTAAATGGAATTGATGGCTTTGAAAGCGTTGTAAATATTCCAACTGAATATCAGGGAACGTACAAAGGCGCGGGAATGTTGGCTCCGTACCTTAAGGCGTTGGGTGTGAACACAATCGAGCTTTTGCCGGTACACGAAAGCGACAACGACGCAAACCCTGACGACGCGCCGGGCGGAAACTACTGGGCGTACATGACTTACGGCTACTTTGCGCCGGACAGACGTTATTCAAGCGATAAATCCTACGGCGGTCCAACGCGCGAATTCAAGGAAATGGTAAAAGCGTTCCATGACGCTGGAATGGAAGTTTACCTTGACGTTGTGTTCAACCATTCCGGGGAAGGCGGAACTTGGTACGGCGAAAAAGACAGTTATAAAACTGCCGAACTTACGTTTATGCGCGGCTTGGACAACAGCACCTATTATTCGCTTGTTCAGGACAACGTGGGCGGCTACTGGGAAACTACCGGCTGTGGAAACAACTTGCAGTGCGATAATCCTGTTGTCCGCAAGCTTATTCTGGATTCTCTTACTTACTGGATTGACGAAATGGGCGTTGACGGCTACCGCTTTGACCTTGCGCCTGTTTTGGGACGCGAAGGCTCTGGCACTTGGGCATACAATAAAGATGCTAAGACGATTAAAGACATTATCGCTTTGGGACAGGAAAAAAATGCGGAAATGATTGCCGAAGCCTGGGATACTCAATGGCCGGGCGGTTATCAGGTTGGAAACTTCCCGGACGGCTGGGGCGAATGGAACGGACGATTCCGCGATGCAATCCGTTCTTATGTTGGAACTGGAAACCGCAACGGTATAAACGATTTTATCAATGGAGATTACAAGAACTTCGCCGACCAGGGCGGTCCGCATAAATCCGTGAACTTTGTGGTTGCGCACGACGGCTTTACTCTTGCCGATTTGTGCAGCTATCAAGGTGCAGGCAATGCGATGAATACCACTTTGACTTGGCCATTCGGTCCAAGCGACGGCGGCAACGGCGACTACAACACGCTAGGTTTTGGAACAGAAGCAAAAGATAAACGCCAGGCTGCAAGAAACTACATCGCAATCCAAATGATGAGCCGCGGTGTTCCTATGATTGTCTGGGGCGACGAGTTCAGCAGAACGCAGAACGGAAACAACAATCCTTACAACATAGACAGCGTTGCGACCTGGAGCAACTACAACATGATAAACTCTTCTTCGCCTCATCTTGTTGCGACCGGTGGAAGCGGTGCTTACCACAACAATTTTGGAACATTCGGCAATTCTGCAAACGTAAACGGCAACTTTAAGTTTATGAACTATATGCTGAAACTGCGTGCAAGCGAGCCTGCGTTCCAGCAGACAGATTACAGCGTTTTGTATGACTTCAAGAAAGAAGACGGCACTTCTGGTTTGGCAGACGATGACCGTTGCGTTTGGGTTCGCATAAACGGAAGCACGGTTTCCGGCGGAAGCGACTACCTTGTGTTTATGAATATGTACACTGCGGATGTTGACTTTACAATTCCTGCTCCTACTGCTGGTAGCAAATGGACTCGTGTTGTGGATACTTCTTTTTGGGCGGAAACGAATTTTAATGCTTGGGATGAAACTGACACTTCCTGTGTTTACACAACTGCGGATTCGTATAAAGTAAATCCATGGTCGGTTGTAATCTTAAAGCAGGTTGCGGAAGGCGAAAAAGTTGCGGAGCCTGTAATTTCTTCTTCAGATGCTGACTCAGGCGGAAACTTTAACGGTTATGCGAACGTAACAATTTCTTGTTCAACGGCCGGCTCGGAAATTTACTACACGACTGACGGATCTACTCCAAGCGCCATAAACGGAACAAAATATACTGCGCAATTCGTAATTTCAGGAACTGTTACGATAAAGGCAATCGCCGTAAAGAATGGAGTGGCTTCTTCTGCGGTTGTAATAAAGAAATTTACAAATACCGCAGTGGTTGAAGCACCTGTTCTTTCTGTTCCTGAAGGCGATTTCTGGAACACAATTACGGTTTTCCCTTTTACCGACACTGCCGGCGCGGAAATCTACTACACAACAAACGGTTCTGACCCTACAAAATCAAGCACGCTTTACACAGATGGCGGAATCAAAATAGACGGAACAACGATTTTAAAAGTTGTTGCGGCAAAATCTGGAATGGAAAATTCTCAGGTTGTTAGTGCGGTATATACAAAACAAGATGTACAGCCTTACACGGAAAACAAGAGCGGAGTAATGCTACAGGGATTTAACTGGGACAGCGCGCCTCGCGGCAACGGCTACACAATCGAAAATCCTAATCCAAAATGGTACACGTGGTATGGCACAATGCTCGCTTCGGCAAATGACATAAAAAACACGTTTGAATACGTTTGGTTTCCGCCTGCAAGCAAGACAGACACTGCAAGCTCCGAAGGTTACGCTCCGACTCAGCTTAACGATTTGAACAGTTGCTACGGAACGGAAGCAGAGCTTAAAAGCGTGGTTCAGGCAATTCAGCCTGCCAAGGCGATTGCGGATATTGTTGTAAACCATCGCGCCGGAACAACTTCCTGGGGAGACTTTACAAATCCGCGCTGGACGGATGATTACTATTCAATCTGCAGCGACGACGAAGGATTTTCAAATTCCAGCAGCGATATGTTCGGTTCATCTAAAAAAGGCGGAGCAGACAGCGGAATGGGTTATGC
>JBNMHA010000016.1:0-30119 GCA_050872545.1 Spirochaetales bacterium
CTTGTTTACACTGCGGTATTTTCTACGAAAATACTTCATTAGTGCATTCGCACTAATCGCTTGCACGGCAAAATGCCGATTGAAGCACAAATGTCAAAAACTTTGAACAAAATTGCATTACCTCGCCGATGAAATCGGCAAATTGCCATTTGAACTAGCGCAAGCCTACGCACTCTAAACCCAAGTTTAACTTTTTGCCGTCAGGCTTAGGCACTTTGCCTTAAAATTCAGCTCTATCGCCGACTTGTCGGCAGTATACTTTAAACAAAAACATTAGCTTGCCAAAAAAGGGATAGGTTATAGGAAAGGGGAAACTGCGGCATGCTGAAAGAGCTGTTTCCCCTTTCCTAATTTTTAACCACGTTTTGCCTCAAAAACGAAACTTTGTAGCCGGCTTTACACGGCAAATTGCCATTTGAACTAGCGTAAGCCTAATGCACTTTGAAGCAAATGGCATTCAGTGCAGCCAACGGCTGCAAATTGCTTTTTAAACAACCGCAAGGTTCCATTCCACCAAAGCAACAGATTCCCGTGTCGTCGCACGGGAATGACGTGTAATGTAACCGTAAGGTTCTGGCACTTTAAATCCAAGTTTAGCTTTGTCGCCGACTTGTTCGGCAGTGTGTTTTTATTCAACCGCAAGGTTCCATTACACCAAAACGGCAGATTATCGGGTCAAGCCCGATAATGACATATAATGTAACCGTAAGGTTATTACTCAAACTTGCCGCAAGGCAAAAACACAAGCTTATTCTGCATCTTCCGGTTTTACATTTGGAACAAAGCGAATCTTTTCTTTTTCTTTATTTGCCAGATTACGCTTTTTGAAGAAATCATAAAGTTCCGGCTGACTTCTGTGTGCAGCAGCATTTTTTTCCTTTTTGATATGCTTATATGTTCCGTCAGGTTGAAGCAGACGAGTTTTCTCATTATCATTAAGAATTATTTCAAGCACTTTTTTTACTTCATCTACAAGTTTCGGATCATCAACAGGGAAAAGTATTTCCACGCGTTTATCAAGATTTCGCTCCATCCAATCTGCACTTGCAAGGAAAAGTTCGTCATTGCCTTGATTATGAAACCAGAAAATACGTGAATGTTCCAGAAATACATCAACAATGCTGCGAACGGTAATATTTTCACTCAATCCGGGAATTCCGGCTTTCAGGCGACACATTCCGCGTACAATCAAAATAATTTCCACACCGGCACAAGATGCTTCGTAAAGTGCGTCAATCGTTTTTGTATCTATCAGTGCATTCATTTTCGCAATAATTTTGCCCTTTCCGCCGTTTCTTGCATTTTGTGTTTCACGATTAATTTTTTCAAGAAAGAAATTGCGCAGATCCAGCGGAGCTGTAACTAATTTTTTCCAGCGCGGTGGATCTGAATAGCCGGTCAGCAGATTAAAAATAGCAGAGGCATCACTTCCGAACTTCTTTTTAGCAGTAAAAAGTCCTATATCGGTGTAAATTTTTGCGGTTTTGTCATTATAATTTCCTGTAGAAAGATGAACATAGCGGTTAATACCGTCTTCTTCATCACGGACAATAAGCGCAATTTTTCCGTGTGTTTTAAGCCCGACAACTCCGTAAACAACATGACAACCGGCTTGTTCCAGTTGTTTTGCCCAAGTGATATTTCTGGCTTCGTCAAAACGAGCTTTCAATTCAACAACTACGGTTACTTGTTTTCCGTTTTCAGCAGCATTTTTTAATGCTCTTATGATTGGCGAATCACCTGAAGTTCTGTAGAGCGTCATTTTTATGGCAAGAACTTTTTTGTCGGATGCAGCTTCCGAAATAAAGCGTATTACCGGGTCAAAAGATTCAAACGGCAGAAACAAAAGGTGATCTTCTTTGCGGATAATGTCGAAAATCGATATTTTATTATCCTGAAAAGCAATATTAACAATTGGCGGCAGAGGTTCACTTTTTAAATTGCGATAACCGTCGATACACGCAATTTCCATGAAATCAGCCAAATCAAGCGGTCCGTTGATTTTAAAATCAAAACCCTCGCAGAACATATTATTGCGCTGCAGAAACAGCAGCAAATCTTCATCTGCATTTTTTTCTACTTCAAGGCGAATCGGATAACCTCGTTCACGCAGTTTTAACCCCATTTCTATTGCGGTAAGAAGGTTTGAATCTTCTTCATCCACTGCAATTTCCGCATCTCTTGTAATGCGGAAAAGACACGATTTATCTATGTTGTAGCCTGCAAACAATTGTGCGGAAAATAATTTCACTGCTTCTTCAAAATATATAAATGCAGCAGAATCTGCCGAATCGAGTCGCAGAAATCGCGGTGTTGCAGTAGGAATCGGAATAATTGCGTATAGCGGAACATTCGGTTGCTTATCGGAAAATAAACGCACCAGCAAATTAAGAGTTTTTCCGGTGATAAACGGAAACGGATGAGCCGGATCTATTGCCATAGGTGTCAGCATAAGCGAGTATTTTGCGGAAAATAAATCTTTCAGTGCAGGAATGTATTTTTCCGGAAGATTTTGCGATGTGTAAAAATGAAAGCCTTCCTTTTCAAGGTTGGGCAGAATGTCATTGTTAAAACAATCGTACTGCTGTTTTACAAGCTTGCTGATTCTGGACTTTAAACTGGTGACAATTTCTTCTGCCGAATCACCTGACGGAAGTTTCAGCGATGCGTATTCCGGCTTTGACTGCGATATTAATCCCGAAAGTCTTACCATGAAAAATTCATCAAGATTCGATGAAAATATTGAAATAAATTTCAGCCGTTCCAGAAGCGGATTGCTTTTATCGAGAGCTTCTTCCAAAACTCTGTAATTAAATTCCAACCAGCTCAGTTCACGATTATGATATTTTTTTTCTTCTTTCATTTTATTAACCGATTCCTTATTTGTGTTTTGCAATATTATTGTTCTTCAGCAAGACCTGAAGACCGAAAAATTCTTCAAACAAATCTTTTTTTGTATTGAACGAATATTCTTCTACCGGCGCGCCGTCCGTTGTTTTTATATCAATATTTACGCTTTTCTTTTTTATTGTGACTGCAATATCTTCAACTACCTGCTTGTGATTGTTGTCTAAGCTATCGGCAATGCGCAATATTGCAGCGAGTTTGCAGACAATCATTCTATTTTTGTGCGATAGGGAAGAGTAGTCGCTGTGCGTGTTTTTCGGAAGTGTCTTTCTGTGGTAGCGCACAATATTGGCGATAATTTGGCGGTCTTCGTCGGAGTAATAATAAAAATTTTGCGTACTTACTATATATTGTGAATGTTTATGATGACTTCTGTTTGATATTGCCAGACCTGTATCATGCAGAATTGCGCCTGCCATTAAAAGGCATTTTTCATGTGATGTAAGTTTGTGCAGCGGCAGCGTTTGGTCGAAAAGTTTCATCGATAGTTCCAAAACTTTCAATGCATGTGCTTCATCGTAATTAAAAGTTCGCCCGATATTCTGTGAATTGATAATTATTTGCTTTTCCAGAAGACTGTCGTCTTTTACTCCGCTGTAAATGTCTGCTGCCCGGCTTACGATGCAGTCTTTCAGCGTAAAATCCGGAATAAAGATTTCTTCGCATTCCAAAAATTTGATAATTGATAAAAATATGCTGCATATAGAATAAAAATTTTCTGCTAAATCATCAGAAACATTCATTCTGTGAATAATTTCATCGGTAGAATATCTTTCTGCTTTGTGACAAATTTCTTCCAGTTGTTTTTTTTCGACACGCATAAAATTTTGCTGATGTGAAATTTTCAATACACGAGAAAGTTCTTCCAGTTCCTGACCGATTCCGTATATGCGGATAATTTTTTTTACCGGAATAAGCTTTACCATTGCGCGCAGTTCGTGTTCTACAATAAATTTTAAATATTTAGCAAAACCTTCTTCCTGATGATACTCTTCCTGCATAAACAGCTGTTTTGCGCGCAGTGCGCCTATCGGCAGCGTTGTAGAATATAAAATAAAGTCTCTGTCAAAAATTGTAATTATGACATTTCCCGCACCGACTTCCGCAATGCAGCGGTAATTGCTGTAGTCTTTGTCGTGAAGCTTTTTTACAAGGGCACGGTGAACGCACTCCGTTTGGCTGTTTGATGATAAAATTTTTACCGTTAGACCGGTTGCCATAGCAATATTGTCAATGAAAATATCGGCATTTATAGATTCTCTTACCGCTGTTCCTGCAACAACGTGAATTTCTTCTACTCCGTATTCTGCACACAACTGTTTGTACTGCTGCAAAGTGTAAATACATGAATTTATTGTGTCACATGATATTTTTCCTTTATAAAAGGAATCTTTGCCGAGTAATGAAGGCTGCCTTGTTTCCTCTATTGTTTCTGTGCTGCCGTCTTCTTTCAGTTCGGCAATGCTCATGCAGATGCTTTCAGAACCTAAGTCGATTGCAGCGAATCTTTTGCATTTCATTTTTATCACCGTATTTTATTTTTTGCCGTAGATTTCGACAGCCTGCCAAGCTGCGCCGAGTGCGACGGCATCATCTCCAAGTTCCGAAATAATTACCGGGAAGTTGCTTCCGCCGTTTGCCATTGAACATTCTTGAATTGTCAGGCGAATAACAGGTAGATAAATATCGCTTAATTCTTCGATAATTCCGCCGCCGAGTATTATTGCGTCTATGCCGATGGTGTTAATCACATTTGCACATGCTACACCGATTGCTTCTGCTGAACGTTCTATTGCTTTTATTGTAAGTTTGTCTTTTGATTTGATAGCTTTGTGCAATGCGGATGCGCCTACTGTGTTTCTCCAATCCGGTGCAATCTCGTCCAGTTTTGTGGTTTTGCCTTTTTCATCTACTTTGCGTTCAATGTATTTTATAATGCCAACTTTGCCGGCGATTGCTTCAAGGCACCCGTGATTGCCGCAGTTACAGATTGGACCGCCTTGTTTTATTATCATGTGACCGATTTCGCCGGCAGTAAAGCTTGCGCCTCTGATGATTTTTCCGTCGTGAATGTAACCGCCGCCGACTCCGGTTCCTACGAATATTCCGTAAACATTTTTGTATTTGTTTGCTTTTCCGAATGTATATTCACCGAAAGTTCCTAAATTTACGTCGTTGTCTACAAATACCGGCTTTTTGATTTTTTCAGTCATTATTTCGCCTATTTTGATATTTTTCCAGCCGAGATTAGGCGCATTTAAGAGAATTTGTTTTTCGGTATTTACAGCAGAAGGCACTGCCATTCCTGCAGCGCATATATCGCTTTCCGATAAATTAGCACGTGATATTGCCGCTTTGTAGCATTCGGCGACGATGTCCAAAATGCGGTTTATGTCTTTGTCTGTTCCGATTTTCATTTTTTCTCTTGCGATAATATTGCCTTTTTCATCAATTATTACGCAGTAAGTTTTTGTTCCTCCGAGATCTATTCCGGCATAAAAATTCATAAGTAACTCCTAGTTTTATTTGTTATAAAGAAAATGAGATGTTTTTTCTTTTAGCTTCAAGAATGGTGCGCATTACTTCAGGCTGCATCATTTCGTTTCGTACTTCATCAAGTTTTTGAGTTTTTACGGCAAGCTTTGTAAGTACTGACCAAGCAATTTCGGGATCTTCCTTTATTATTTCCAAAAATTCGGCTTTATTTAATTCTTCTACTTCCACATCGTCATCGATAGCAAGAATTGTTGCCGAACGTTCCAAACCTAAAATCATTGACAATTCACCGAAAATGTCGCCCGGATAAATTTTACCGCAGTCAACGACAGAATTGTTTGATGTCCTTGTTATGGAGCAACGTCCTTTTCGCAAAATGTAGAGATTTCTATTTTCGTTGTCGCCTTGACGAACAATTATATTGCCTTTTTTGAATGCCTTTTTCAAAGTGCACCTCCTTCAATAACATATTTTTGTCTTGAAAATAAATGAGGGAATAATAAGAAAAATGAGTTTCAAAATCAAGTGACGAACGATTTTATTAATGTTTCAACAATAAAAAAAAGTAATAAAATGTTTTTATATGTGTGTTTATGATATAAGAACTCTACATCATAAGGAGCAAACTTATGCAGAATATGGAAGATTTAAGCATTGACGACCTTTTTGAAGCAGCGGGCATGTGTGTTTATCATGAAGAATATAACAAAGCAGAAGAAATTTATCTGCGTATTTTAAAAGAACAACCGCGCCATTATATGTCTTATGAAAAATTGGCAGAGATAGAAATCATATGTGGCAATACTGATAAAGCCAGGAAATATCTTCATAAATATTTAAGTCTTAATTCATTGAATTCTGATGTTTGGGCAAAGCTCGGCAATACATACTTCAGCGATGCGCAATATTTGAAAGCTGTTAAATATTATAAAAAATCGCTTTCTATTAATTCGGATGCTTATTGGATATATCACAATGCAGGACTTGCACTTATTAAAAGCAATGACAGCCGTTCCTTTTTAACAGCGCGCAATTGCTTCAAAAGTGCGCTTAGACTTAATCCGAAATACGTTCCGTCTTTAAATGAGCTTGGGCTTTATTATCAGAATTCTTACAACAATATAAAAGCTAAAGATTATTTTTTGCGTGCTATTAAGGTAGATCCGGTTTACAAATATCCGTATTTTAATCTGGCGAAAATTTATAAGGAAAGTGGGCAAAATGAGCGTGCTAAAATTTTCCTGATGAAAGCGATAAAAGTCGATCCGGATTATGCGTCAGCGTTGAATTATCTCGGAACGATTTATTACGAGGAAAATAAGTACATTTCGGCAATGTATAATTATGCAAGAGCTGCGGAAGCGGATTCTTCCTTTAAATATGCTTACTATAATATTGGGCTTATCTTTGAAGCACAGGGCAAAATGAAAAAAGCGTATCGTGTTTTTGAGATTGCAAAAAAATGTGATCCGGATTACAGCCTTGCTAATAATGAAATTGAATATTTGGAAAAGAATTTTTCGGACTTGATAAAAAGTTCTGATGATTTAAATGAAGAAGATTTGCAGTCGGAAACTTATCGCAGTGACGCTTCAAATGAGGATTCGGAAAAGTATACTGAAAATGCAGTTGCAGGACATGAGGGCGAAAAAAGCAATGTGACTGCAGGTGAGCGTTTCAGTGAACGATTTGGACGAAATATTACCGAACTGGCAAAGAAAGGCAAATTGTTTCCTGTTTTGGGGCGTGAAAATGAAATTAACAGCATTTTGGAAACTTTGTTTTCGCTGAAGAAAAATAATCCGCTGCTTATCGGGAAAGCTGGCGTAGGGAAGACTGCTGTGGTTGAAGGTTTGGCGCAGCGAATTGTGGAAGGAAATGTACCGGAATTTTTCCTTAATAAAGAAATTGTTGAAATTAACATGGGAATTCTTGTTGCCGGTACGACTTTTCGCGGAGATTTTGAAAAGCGACTGAAAAATATTGTGGAAGAAGTGGCGAAAGATAAAAATCTTATTTTGTTTATTGATGAAATTCATACGCTGCTTGGCGCAGGTGAGAGCGGCGGAAGTTCGCTTGATGCTGCAAATATTTTAAAACCGGCTCTTGCAAAAGGTGAACTGCGGTGTATTGGTGCTACTACAATTGATGAATATTTGAATCTTTTTCAGAAAGACAGCGCATTGGACAGACGTTTTTTCAAAGTAAAAATAGAAGAGCTTGATACTGAGTCTACAATGAATATTTTGCAGCATCTTCGTGATAAAACGTTCAGTCATTTTAATGTAGAAATAAGTGATGAACAATTGCAGCTGATTATTGATTTAGCGGATGTGCATTTGAAAAATCGTGTTTTCCCGGATAAAGCGATAGATGTCCTTGAAAAAACTTTGTCAAGAGATGCGCTGCGTGGGTTGAAAGCGGTTTCAAATGATACAATTCACGGAGTAATAGCAGAATTTGTCGGTTACAGGTTGCCTTTGACAAGTGAAGAAAACGGCAGAAAAATGGCAGGATTGGCTGCGTATCTTAAAAAACGCTGCTTCGGTCAGGATGAAGCGATTGCTAGAGTTGCTGCGGCACTTTGCATTGCAAAAAGCAGTATTTCTTTTCACCCGGTTCGCCCGGACGGAGTTTTTCTTTTTCTGGGAACATCGGGAGTAGGGAAAACGTATCTTGCTCGGCAGATAGCGCAATACTTGTACGGAAGTGAGGAACGTTGCGTTACACTGAATATGTCGGAGTACACAGAGCCGCATTCTGTATCGAAACTGATAGGCAGTCCGCCGGGTTATGTTGGTCATGAAAATGTTTCGCAGCTGAATCAGATAATGCAGGCTTCTCCGGCTTGCGTGCTGCTTTTGGATGAAATTGAAAAAGCTAATATTGAAGTTTTGAAATTGTTTCTGCGGATTTTTGAAGAAGGTGTTATCAACGATACTTCCGGCAGAACAATTTATTTTTCCAATGCAACAATTATAATGACTTCAAATATTACTTTGCAGACAGGCACAATAGGTTTTGACGGCAAATCGGCTGTTGGGATGAATAGCAGATTGAAGGAATACTTTCCAATTGAGTTTATTAACCGTATTGATCAGATTATACCTTTCGAGACTGTCGGACGTGATACGGCAGTACAGATAGTTCGTGAACTGTTGGCAGAAAATGCTAGGCAGATGTTTTTGCAGCAAGGGCTTGATGTTGATTTTGATGATAAAGTTATCGATTATATTGCCGATTTAGGGTATGACAAACAAAAAGGCGTTCGGAACTTAGAAAGATTTTTTGAGAAAACCGTAATGGATGCGGTAATTAGATCGGAATTTCAACCGGAGAGAAGTGCCAAAAATATGCGGCACGGAGTTTTTAAGTTGTCCGATGATGAAAGTTCTGTTACGCTGCAGGTAATTATTCCGAAAAAGGAGGAATTATGATTTCAGAGAATAAAATCGTTTTATTTCCTATTGCAGGACAGGCTGTTTCATACAAGCAAAAAGAGTTTATTTTGAAAAAGTTCAGTGATGTTTCGTTGGCAGAGATAGAAGAATATCTTAGAAAACCGGCATCAGAAGATGAAATCTCTACGCTTTGTGAAGAAATTGACACAGAAGAAAAGCGTCAGGATTTATTTGAGCAAGCTAAAACAATTTGTGAGATAAAAGGTATTACTCATTATCAGTTGGAACGCCTTGCTTTGCTCGGTGAAGTTTTGTTGATTGATGAAATGCACACAGGATTTGAATTTTCTTTGTATGATAAGTCGCAGCGTGAAGATTATGTTTTTCAGCTTTTGCTGATTCGGTTTGCGGTAATGTCGGCTGTTGTTGAGATTATGCCGTTAGGCGGTGTACTTTCATGTGTGGCAGTATCTTCATTGCAAACAATGCTTGCGACTAAAGTTGCAGAAGTTTACGATTTTGATTTGGATATTAATCATTTTATGAAAATAGCGTGCGGTTCTGCCGGAATCAGTCTGTTATTTAAAGGAATCGGCAACGGAATATCTCGGCTTCTTCCTTTTAAATTGATGTGGCGCGCATCATCAGTTTTTGCTTCTTCTTATGCGGTTGGGATAACGGCTAAAGCTTATATCGGAGCAAACGGCGTTATTAATGCCGATAATCTTAGAGGAATTTGGGAAAGTGCTTTGGAAGAAGGGAAGAGCATTTTTAAGCAGTTTAGAAGTTATATTTGCAGAAATAAAAAATATTTGGCGAATGAGTTAAAAAAGTCGATTGCCGCTTATAAAGCACCGAAAAAAGCATAGTAATAAAATGAAATATACGCCTGTATATGTTGTATGACATTTGCAGGCTTTTTTTATTTAACTTAAATGTTTTCTTTGATAGCTACTGTTATTATCGAGCAGTTTATTTACTTCGGGCTTAAGTTTCCGGGTCGAATTACAGCAAAGCGTTAAAGATAAAAAAAAAGCTACTTCATTAGAAGTAGCTTTTTGTGCCTCCAACCGGAATCGAACCAGTGACACGAGGATTTTCAGTCCTCTGCTCTACCGACTGAGCTATAGAGGCGTCTGTCGTGCTGACAGGTAGTCTTATACACTATAAGGAGTTTCACGTCAAGCGTTTTTTTTAAAAATATTGCTATGCGGCTTAATGGACTATCAGCTGCGATTTTGATATAAGTAACGGCTTTTTATGTGGAGGAAAGATGATACTTGTTTTTGATGTGGGAAACACTAATATTGAGATTGGCTCTTTTTCGGAAGAAGTCGGCAATGAAAAAATTATTGCTACAGCCAGACGCTTTACTCGTCGGGAAGAAACTCCGGATGAGCTTGCATTTTTTGTTCTGCGTTTTTTGGAAGTAAACAAAATAGAAGCTGCTAATATAAAGAAAATAATTTTTTCATCTGTTGTTCCGCAGCTTAATTTTTGCTTTTATCATTTTGCAG
Organism: Spirochaetales bacterium; assembly: GCA_050872545.1. Lineage (GTDB taxonomy): Bacteria > Spirochaetota > GWE2-31-10 > GWE2-31-10 > GWE2-31-10 > RGIG8597. The sequence continues at coordinate 10,322 of JBNMHA010000016.1, forward strand.
GAAAATATTTTGCTCATAGCAGAATTATCGAAGTAACATCATTCATAAATCTTGGAATTAACAATAAATATAAAAATCCTACAGAGGTAGGAGCTGATCGGCTTGTTAATGCGGCTTATGTTTTTCATACATATAAACGCAATTCCATAATAATTGATATGGGAACTGCAACAACTTTTTGTGCCGTTACCGAGAATGGAGATTACCTCGGCGGAGCTATAATGCCGGGTATTTATACATCGTCTCAAGCATTGTTTCAAAAAGCGGCTAAACTTCAGTCGGTAGAAATTTGCAAGCAGAAGAAAATAATGGGAAATTCGACAGTTGAAGCGGTGGAGTCGGGCATTTATTTTTCTAATTTATATGCTGTCAGCGGAATTATTAACGAGATAAAGAAAGAATTGAACTTTAATGATTGCTTTATTGTAGGAACAGGCGGTTACGCTTCACTTTTTGCGGATGATGTTTTTGATGTTTATGATAATGAATTGGCAATGAAAGGATTGAAATACATTGCTGATATAAATTAAAATGTTTTGATATTGGAAATCGTGTATGACAGGAATTTTGAAAAGAAATCTGAAATCTAAAAATACGGCAAAATATTTTTACTGCGACGATTCGGAAGAAGAATATTTATTTTGCATTTTGTGCAGTAAATCAAAAGTTACCGTGTATTTCAGCCTTGAAGTTTCAGATTATCTGTTTTTGCACTCACAAACATTCAGTACAGTTTACATTGTTTTGGAAAACGGCATTGTGGGACTAAAATTTCCGAGTGATATTAATTATTTGTTCAGAGGTGAAAGCTTAGTTTTTCAAATTCATTCTTTAGATTTGTTTGAAGAATTAATTGATTTGACCTTTTGTCGCCTCAGCGAAATAAATTGCGGTAATGTACCGGAAATTAATTTGTTTGGATTAGGAATTTCGATAACTTCCGAAAACATTGCGGAAAATTCTTTCCTTAGTAAGATAACGAGACTGCCGTTTTTTTCTTTGGTGTCTTTTTTGATTTGCAATAATGAAAATAAGTTTTGGGGAATAAAAAAGCCTATTATTAAAAATGATAATTTTCAAAATTATTTGGAACTGAAAAACAAAGCTTTTAAAGCGAATATGCGCAATGTTTTGGCATTTTATTTGAATTCACCGCAGCAATCTAATGTTATTTTTTCCGATGAAGCATTGAAAAATAATAAGAATATTTTTCTTGTTTTCCTTTTTACTTCGTATGTTTTTCATGAAGATGATTTGTACCGCAAGTTATTTTCTTTTCACGGTGAAATTTTCTTTTCCGTTTTGCGAATGCGTCGGCGTTTAGATTTTTATGTTAATAATTTGATAAATAGCAAAAGTTTTTTGACTGCAAAAAATTTTTATTCGGAACTTGAAGAATTCGGTTTTTTTGTAGGCAGCAAAACTTTCTTGTTCTTTCAGTTAAATAAATTTTGCAGAAGCAATAAATTAAACAGAAACTTTTTTTTATTGAAAGAAAAATGTTTTGCTTCAAATATAAGGAAATATAATATTTCTGTGGGCAGAGATTGGGGGATGGCTTTGTTGCCAGGATCTTGTGTGCCGATTGAGTCTAACGGAAAATATCAGCTTATAATTTATCCTGATATGGAAAATGAAATTTTGTTTGAGCACAATTTGGTAAAAATTTCGGTTGCAATGTCGGAAACGAGAATAAATATTACTTATGATTTTCCTTTGTTAGAAAAAATAACGGTAATAATTTCGCCTTTCCGGATTCATAAGATTTATAAAAACAGTGAATACGTGCCTTTGATTGTTAAAAAAAATACTGATTGCATTGAAATTAATTCTGGTGCAGCCGGTAATATTAATATTTGCATTAAACGTTGAATTACTGTGTTCTGATTTTTCTGCTATGAAAAAAAGGAATGCTTGACAAACAAGTATTATTATTTTATTTTCACCCAGAAAAATGGATTTAAATCATTTTAAATGATTAATGATAACGAAATATAAGGATTAGAATATGGCAGTACCTAAGAAACGTAAATCAAAATCAAGAAAAAGAATGCATAGAAATATCAACATGAAAATGAGTTTGCCCATGTTGACAAAATGTCCGGAATGCGGCGGTTTGACTCGTCCTCACAGAGTGTGTGTACACTGCGGATGTTATAAAGGTAAAATAGTTATTGAGGTAAATAAAGATTGAAATTAGGAATTGATATAAATTCCGGAGAACGCCCCTTTCAAGAATTGTTAGAGGGCGTTCTTTTTTCATCTGCTAAGTATAAAGATTCTCTGTTTTATGTTATCGGAAATGCAGAGAAAGTAAAAGAAAATTTCCCGGAAATAGATTCTTTTGCTAATATTCGTTTGGTTAATGCTGTTGATATAATAGGTATGGATGAGTCGCCGCTTGCTGCTGTAAGAAGAAAAAAGAATTCTTCTGTATGCATTGGTATCAAGTTATTGAAAGAGAAAGAAATTGATATATTTTTTTCTCCGGGAAATACAGGTGCGACTGTTGTTGCTTCCGTATTGGATTTGGGGCTTCTGCCCGGCTTAAAGAAACCTGCGATGGCGACATTTTTGCCAAGACAAGATGATAACGGAGAAACTCTTATTTTGGATGTAGGAGCTAATCCTGAAGCAAAGGAAGAATATTTTTTTCAGAATGCTCAACTAGGCAGCATATTTTATCACGGAGTTATTGATAAAAAAGATGTTTCTGTCGGGCTTTTGAATATGGGAACCGAGTACGGAAAGGGAAGCAATTTTATTAAGAAAGTACATCAAATGCTTTCAAATGTTGATGGTTTTCAGGGTAATGTTGAACCGTACAATATTATAGACGGTTCTGTTGATGTAGTTATCTGTGATGGATTTACGGGCAATACGGTAATTAAAGTTTGCGAAACATTTCAAAAACTTCTTTTAACCAAGATGAAAACGTATTTTTCAAGAGTTTTGAATGCTTCTTGGTGGCGTCGTATTTTTTTAGGAAAAATGTTTCGTTCTTCTTTTTTAGGAAATTCTGCATCACCAAAAAGAAAAAGAAGGTTGGCTCATTTATTTATGCCTAGATTTTATGGTGCTGCAATATTGCTTGGTGTCAACGGTTTAGTTCTTATTGGTCACGGAAAATGTTCTAAATCGGATGTAATGAATGCGATTGATTTTGCAAGATATTTAATTGACAAAAACATTTATTTATACTTGCAGAAAAATTGGAAGAAAAATAAATAAAAAGTTATTGATTTTTTTTTTGAAAGAAATATACTTGGCTTTATAAACATACTGAGTTGTTGCGGTATGTTTGTGTGTTGTTGTTTGTTCGGGAATAAAAGCTTTTTGCTTTTAAAAAATAAAAACATGCAAGTATGGATACTTGTAAATTAAGTTTCATGGAGGAAACACTATGGTTATCAATCACAATCTCTCTTCTATCAATGCCAATCGTCAGGTAAAATTTAACGGACTTTCCCTTACTTCAAGTATGGAAAAGTTGTCTTCTGGTCAAAAAATAAACCGCGCAGGCGACGATGCTGCAAATTTGGCTGTATCTGAAAAAATGAGAAGTCAAATCAGAGGTTTAATTCAAGCTGAAAAAAATGCAGAAAACGGAATTTCTTTCGTTCAGACTACCGAAGGTTATTTGCAGGAAACTCAAGACATTCTGCAGAGAATTCGAGAGTTGGCTATTCAAGCTTCAAATGGAATTTATTCAAATGAAGACAGAATGTACATTCAGGTTGAAGTAAGTCAATTAGTTGATGAAATTGACAGAATTGCGTCTCATGCACAGTTTAACGGTATGAACATGTTGACTGGAAGATTTGCTAGTCCTGAAGGCGGAGATGGTTCTGCTACAGCTTCAATGTGGCTCCACATTGGTGCAAATATGGATCAGCGTAAACAAGTTTTCATCGGAAACATGAGTGCTGCTGGTTTGGGACTTCGCCAAGCTGATGGTACAGACGGAATTATTTCTTTGTCAACATCTGACGGAGCAAATGCTACAATCGGAACAATTGATGATGCATTGAAAGTTTTGAATAAGCAGCGAGCTGATTTAGGTGCTTATCAAAACAGATTGGAACATGCAACAAAAGGTCTTTCTATCGGTGCTGAAAACCTGCAAGCTGCTGAATCTGTTATCAGAGATACTGATATGGCAAGCGAAATGGTAAACTTTACAAGAGATAACATTTTGGTTCAGGCTTCAACATCAATGTTGGCACAGGCTAATCAAAAAACACAAGCTGTTATGAGATTATTACAGTGATTTTTAGTTTTATTTGAATAAAATTGTTCTTTGAAATTCATGATTTTTTCCTCTTCTCCAAATAATGTGGATGGAGAGGAAAAATTGTTGTGATAAATTTGAATTAAAAAAGATGTACCTATGATTATCATTTACTTATCTATAAAACATCTTAATCTGATTTCAGGAGTAAACCTGTAAAAATCTCTTCTTTAATCTACAAGATTTGGAAGATTACTTATGGAGGGTAATATGGTTATTAATCACAATATGACATCAATTAATGCAAACAACAACTTGAAATTTAAAAATGTATCTTTGGGAAAAGATATTGAGAAATTGTCTTCTGGTCAAAGAATAAATCGCGCTGGTGACGATGCTGCAAATTTGGCTGTATCTGAAAAAATGAGAAGTCAAATCAGAGGATTGAACCAAGCAGAAAAAAATATTCAGAACGGAGTTTCTTTCGTTCAGGCTACAGAAGGATATTTGCAAGAATCTCAAGATGTTCTTCAAAGAATCAGAGAATTGGCTATTCAGGCTTCAAATGGTGTTTATTCAGATGAAGACAGAATGTATATTCAAGTTGAAGTTAGTCAAATGATTGATGAAGTAAACAGAATTGCATCTCATGCACAGTTTAACGGTATGAACATGTTGACTGGAAAATTTGCAGGGGAAGAAAATGCATTAATGTTACATGTTGGGGCAAATGTTGATCAAAGAAAAGCCGTTTCTGTTGGAGATATGACTGCAACAGGACTTGGAATAACTCAAATTTCTTTAGCAACTGCTGATGAAGCGAACAGTTCTTTAGCAACTGTAGATGAAGCTTTGAAAACATTAAATAAGCAAAGGGCTGATCTCGGAGCTTATCAAAATCGTTTTGAAGTAGCTCAAAAAGGTGTTGCTATTGCAGCTGAAAACTTACAGGCTGCTGAATCTATTATCAGAGATTCTGATATGGCAAACGAAATGGTAAACTTTACAAGAGATAACATTTTAGTTCAAGCCGGTTCAGCTATGTTGGCTCAGGCAAATACAAAAACTCAGTCTGTTATGAGATTGTTGGGTTAATTTTTTAATGAAAAAATAGGTGAATGAGTTGCATCTTTCTTCTGGGGAGAAGTTTTAATCATATTTTTAATTACCCCTTTTTCATAAAGGGGTAATTATTTTTTTATTGAACATATTCTTTGAGAGCTACGGAGTAGCATACTTATTTTACATGAAGGAGGTTGCTGTGTCGGGGCTTGTTTTTGTAAATGATAAAAAGATATTTCCGCCTAATACTCTTTTACATCATAGTAATAGTTTTGGAAGAAATGAAAGCTATGCAATCGGTAATGCAGAAAATAAAAACAATGACGCTGATAGTTTAGAACGTGTAAAACGTGTTATTGAAAAATATAATCGAGCATTAGAATCTCAAGGCAAAGAAGTTAAAATGAACTTTGATAAGGAAATTAACAGAGTTGTTATTAGTGTATTTGACAAACAAACATCTAAATTGGTGTATGAATTTCCATACAAGGAAATCAGAAATTTAATAGCAATGTTGCAGAAATTTAACGATACAATGTTTAATGAGATTGCTTAGCTTATCTAAATATTAAAAGATGTGGAGAAAAAAGGGTATTTTGCTATAATAAACCACTATTAATTGGAGAAAAGTATGGCTGATAGTGGAAGTATTGTTCCCGGTTTATCGAATAAATATAATTCTCAGGCTACTATTGAGAAGATAATGAATAAAAAACGGGAAAAAGTTGATAAAATGAATGATGAAAAAAAGAAGATTGACGAAACCCGTCAGAGTATGGGAGAAGTCGGTCAGAAAGTTTTATCATTAGACAGAAGTGCTAAACGTCTGTATGGAACTGCAAGTTCATTTGAAAATAAAATAGGTGAAAGTAGTTCATCTCAGATTACCACTAAAATTGAAAAAACAGCAGACAGAGGTGAGTATTCTGTCAATGTAATAGAAAAAGCTTCTTCGCATAAAATAGCCAGTGTTCCGCTGAATAAAAATTTTAAAGTTGACGCAGGAAATTATCAGATAACCAGCGGAGGTAAAACTGCTAACATTCGTTTTGCCGGAGGAAATTTGGAAAAATTTCATAAAGAAATTTTGGATCAGGCAAAAGATGTCGTAAAATCTTCTATTATTTCTAATACGCCTAAAACAAGAGTTTTAGTTTTGGAATCAAAATCTGTAGGAGAAAACAGCAGAATTGATTTTTCAAATGAAACTAGTAAAGCATTATTTCGCAAAATGGGTTTCTTTACCGAAACAACTTCTATTGATAAAAATTATTCATTAAATAATGAAGAAAATGAATCTTTAAGTGAAAAATCTTTTGTTATAGAAAATGGACAATCTTGCTTTTTGGATTTAGCAAGTGATAATTTACCAAATGGCTCTTATCTCACTGTTGATTTAGATTTATTTTTATCGGAAAAAGAAAGTTTACAGCCGGATAAATCCGACGATATTACAGAGCAAAAACTAAATGAACACGGTGAGACATTTTCAGAAGTAGGGAAATCATCTGTAATGGGAGTGGAATTACCGGGTGATAAGTTTATTCTGAATCTGCCGGAACAACAATCTGTAAATTCCGGTGAAAATGATGTAATTAATCAAATAAACGATAATTATAAAGGTCAGTCGCTGTTTCTGGTAGAATTGGAAACATCAGACGGAAAAATTCCGCTTAATGATTTAAATCTGTCCGAAACAAATAAAACTTATTCAATTAACTTAGAAGATGTACTGCCGACTGACAGTAAACTGCTTGGAATCTCTTTCAGTAATATGGATTATCGAAAAGATTTTAATGTCGGTAAAATTAGAATTTATACTAAAAATCAAAATGCTAATGAAACAAATGAAGTCGTTTTTGCTAATGAGTTGGAAAAGCCTCATGATGCAGTTTTGGAATTGGATGGACTGCGTGTTACTCGTAAATCAAATGTAATTGACGACTTGTTAAAAGGCGTTTCATTGACGATTTTAGGTAAAACAGATGGCGAAGTATCTTTGAATGTTGATTATGATTACTCAAAGATGGTTGGTGATATTACAGAATTTTTATCGGAATATAACCAACTGATTGATATGATAAATACTAGAACGTCTTTTGTCAGTTCAAGTGACACTTTATCGGATGAAGAAAAGGAAAATAAAAAAGGTTCTTTGAATTCTGAATCAGAGCTTAGAAACCTTTCATTAAAATTAAGAACTATAATAATGAATTCGTATCCGACTAAATACGGAACTGAATTTTCAATGTTGTCTCAGATTGGAATTTCAACAAATGAAACTGGAGGAACAAATAAACTCAGAGGTTTGCTGGAATTTGATGAAGATAAATTTATAGATAAATTTATTGAAGTTATGGAAAAGTATCCTGACGGAGTGAAAGAGCTTTTTGCAAAAGATACGAATCAAGATTTTATTCCGGATACGGGCATTGCAGTTGAAATTAATAATCTTTTGAAAGGATATATGCAAAAAAGTACGGGATTTTTTGATATGCGTGACGATAAATTAAAACGCATGAAAGAAAATAAGCAAAAAGAAATAGATAAATATGAAGAAAAGTTGGTTGATGAGGAAAGAAAACTGAAAGAACAATTTCTTAAAATGGAACAGGCTGGACAGGAATTGGAAGATAGTCGTAAAAAATTTGATAATTTAAATAAGTAAAAGCGGAGGGGTAAATTGGAAGTTTATGTGAATGAAAAACTTTTGCCGATTGAACTTGAGGATGAGAAAACGGCATTTGATGTAATAAAAGGAATTGCAGATTTTTTTGCAAAGGAAAAAGTGCCTCAATTTATTACAAAAATTTTAATTAACGGCAATGAATATTCTTTTGCTGATGATGATTCTCTTAAAGCTATAGAAATTAATTTGATAGATAAAATAGAATTTGAGTTTAAAGATATTATTGGTGTTTCAAAACTTTCGGTTGAGCAAATACTACTGTATCTTGATTTATTGAAACAATATACATTGGAAAATAAGTGGAATGATTTCTTTTCTAATATTGAAGAGTCATTGGACTGGATTGAAAGCGGAATGAATCAGATTACAGAAATATTCTCACTTAAACAGGAAATTACTTCTATAAAAACGCTTTTTACGAGTGAATTGTCTGAATTGAAGAAAAAAGTTTCTGCTTTATCTGATAAGGCTTTTCCGCTTCCACTGGATACGGTTCAGGATATTATAACTTCATGTGAAAAACTTAGAGTTTTGATTTCCAAAGTTCTTCAACTGTTGGATTTAGGATTTACAGGCGATGCGCATGAGGGTATTATTTTGCGTATTACCGATATATTGCCGTTGTATGAAGATTTAATTCCAGTTTTGCCTGAAGTGTCCGTACTACTTCAAAAAGCTTGTGATAAAGATGCAATGGAAATCATTCAGAAATTGACAACGCTTATAGACGGTTCAATTTCTATTTTTCTTGCATCAAAAAATTTAGATGCAAATATTTTCGATAATCTTGAAATAAATGGAACTTCTTTTGATTCTTTCTTTGATTCTCTCACCGAACATTTGCATGAATTAGTATCAGCCATAGAAAACAAAGATTCTGTAATGATTGGCGATTTAGTGGAATACGAATTTTTACCGAATATTGAAGAAATGAAAGAATTATTGAGAGAATTAAAAAACAGATTGTTAAATCAGATTAGCTAGTTTAATTTTTAACATTATTAAATGTGATTTATATGTGAGGATGTAATTTTAAATCATGTCTTTTGTTTTTCAGAGGTGTTGCAATGGGTACAAAATTAAGTTTCATTGAAGAGGCAGAAGCAAAGGGATTTGCTTATCGTCCTTCCGGTATTTTAGGAAATGGTTTTTACGGAAATGGAGTTTACGTGTCATTAGCGGAGATGGAAAAGATTAACAAAACAAGCAGTCTGACTCCGGATCAAGAAGCTGATGAAGATTTTAAACGAATTGACGCAGGGTATTTTATTGCATGTGAGAATAAAAGTTCTTATTTGACTGCTGAAATTTTAAGACTTTTTCCGGATTTGAAAGAACATCAATTGCATAATTTTCTGAATAGGTTTAAAGATATTTTTCTTTCACAAAAGTTGTTTACTGTTGTAAACAGGAAAAGAGTTTTTTCGAATGAAGCAGTAAAATTCATTTATGATAAATTAATAAAGAAAGATAAGCCTGCTCCCAAAAAGAGAGGGCGGAGAGCTGTAAAAAGTGAAGATAGTTCAAATTGATAAGTTAGCCTTAATTGATAATCATATTTATTACATAAAGAAATATTTAGGCAGTGTTGTTTTTTTGAATGAGAAATCAAGAATAATACGAGCAGATATGGGATTTACCTTAGAAATAGGAGCATTAGGAGATTTTAAAGTTTCTATAGATAAGATAAACTTGGATAATAACTTGATTACCGATACTATGAAGAATGAAATAAAGGATAAAATATTAGCTATGGAACAACAGGGCGAATTACCCGGTGTTATTCCTGAATCGCTATAGGTTGGAAAAATATGGAAGAAATCTTCTTTTCTTCTTCACCGGAAGAAACAGAAATCATTGGTCAAACGATTGCAAAAAAAGCCAAGCCGGGAGATATTTTTTTATTTGAAGGAACTCTCGGAATCGGCAAATCTGTACTGATTCGCGGAATGGCAAGAGAATTCGGAATAACCGAGCCTTTGTTGTCACCGACATTTACACTAGTGAATGAATATGATGGCAAAGTGAAATTTTATCATTTCGATTTGTATCGTTTGGATGAGCCGTTTGAACTTTATGAAATTGGTTTTGAAGAATACGTTTATTCTGACGGTATCAGTTGCATTGAATGGGCTTCTAAATGCGGTGATTTACTGCCGGATGAAGGTATCAAAGTAAACATTACACTTGAAGGTGAAAGAAGGAAAATAAGCGTTTTATGGAAAGATTAAATCTTCTTGTCATAGATTCAACATCTTCTTCATTGAAAATTGCTATTCAAATAGATGATGAAATCAGCTTTTTTGAACAAACTGAAAAGAGCATGAATCATTTGGAGCGTTTGATTCCGTTGATTGACAAAGGAATTAAGGATATAGGAAAAGATAAAAGTGCTTTAAATTGCGTTTGTGTGTGCGAGGGGCCGGGTTCCTTTACAGGCATAAGAGTCGGAATAGCAACTGCATTGGGGATCGCTTTTGCAGGGAAAATGCCTTGCTTAGGATTTTCATCGTTTGATATTTATAATTACTTATTTCGGAACAAAACTGAATCAGTCATTATTCCCATTGTTGATGCGAAAAAGCATCGTTTCTATACAACTTTTCTTCATAGCGACGATTCGTCTCTTTATGATTTATCTGCGGAAGATATAATTAGCAAGACTAAAGAAATTAACAAAAATGCGATTTTTGCCGGTTCAGATTGCTTTATGATTCAAGATAAGTTGGCGGATTCCGGCATAAAATCAACCGTTGAATATCCGCAAGGTTTTAGCGCGAAAGAAATGCTTGAAGCAGTAACGTATCTGATTCATCAAAATAAAATGACTGCACCGGAACCGATATATCTTAGAAAAAGCGAAGCGGAAATTGCATTGGAAGAAAAATTATTAAAATCTTGATTGTTGAAAAATAAGAATCCTCTGTCATTGCCTAAAATATGGTGATTCCGACAAGCTCAATTACATTTTAAAACTTGTTTAAATATTCTAAATTTATTTAGAATTAGATTCTGAACAAGTTTAGAATATTACATCCAGCGTCGCACCGATTTTAAAATCCGGAATATGATTATTGTATGCGGATTCCGGGAAATAAATGCCGCTGTCGATTCCGAGAAAAGTGTTTGTTGCGACATTGAACAAAACTCCGACATCTATTTCAGAACCAACAAACAGTTCGTTATTTACAGCATTTTCATCACTGATAGGCGAGTTTGGAAAAATTTTCAATGTCTGGAATGCATAAAAGTAAGCGTAGAACCAAGGCGAAAATTTAGCTTTCAGTTTTGCAGAAAAAGATTGAATATTTGTTAAAACCGGATCTAAAACATATCCTCCGTTGAAGTCGCCGTAATAGAAAAATTGGCTTGAATTATTTTGATTTTCCGGAATAAAGTCATAGAAATTTTTTGCTGCGCTTTCATCACAATTTCCTAAACCAAGAGCATATCCACCGGAAAATATGAAGTTATTGTTGGCTCCAAAATTGTAGGATATTTCGGAGGTCATTCCCATGCTTGCAATCGGATATTTGTTTGCAGATGACGGATTTAACAAATCTTCATTAAATGCTTCTGCCGTATTTAAATCTTTTACATCATGAAGGTATCCGAAAACTCCGGATATATCGCAGAACAGATACAGTGATTTTGCCAATCGGAAGTTATTTTTTGCACCTACAGAAAATGTATTGATAAGCACGTCATTATTTCCATTGTCAAAATTATTATCGCTGTAATCTTTTTTATAGAACTTTGAGAAATCCAATTGCGTAATAAAGTAAGGTTGAATGTGGAAAAAAGAGTAGTAAACATCAGCTTCTGCTAGAATAAAGAAACGTTTTGACTGCTGCTGATTTACAGGACTGACAAAAATATTTTCCCAAAAATTTCCTATTGTGTAATCTTCCAGTTTTGGGTTTCTGTACGATTTATCCCAAGCTGATATATTGAAATCATTATAATCAGGATGAAAAAATCCTGTAAGTCCGGAATACCCGGAGAAACAGTGGAGATTTACATAAGGCAAATAAACAGTGCATTCCGCTGCATCCAAAGTTCCGTTGAATGCGAGTTGGGAATAACTACGGTAAATATCGCGCCCTGCTTTTATTGAAATCAAATTATTTTCCCATTTAAGGAAAAAGCGGTTAATGTTAATCGACGGCACTATATTTTGATTTGCAAAAAGAAGCTGTAGCTGTAAACTTGCGTGAAATTGAATATCAAAAGGGAAAGTAACATTTCCCCATAAAAATATATTATTTTCAGATTTCCAATTTTCAAAGCTGCTGTTTTTTACAGGAAGTTCTGATTGCGAAAGAAGCGAACCGCCGAAATCGAATATGACAGGCGAGCGTTTTAATTTATCATTTTGGAATTGCTTCTGTCCAAACAGTGGGTCAATCGGTGAATTTTGTGCAAACAGTGAAAGCGGATAAAGAAACAGCACAATGTATTTGATAATTTTTTTCATTTCAGCTTACTCCACATAAAGTAAATCAATTTCATCGGAATTTTTATTTTTCTTTTTTTTATCAAGTTCCAATTCAGCTTTTATCTGTGAATCATGCTCCATATACAATTTCTTTCGCCATTTAGGTAAATCATCGTAAGTATCATCAAACAGCGGCAGATTGTCATAACGTTTTTTAATATTGTAACGCCGAACGTAAGAGTCGAAATATGAAAAAGTGTCCAATAATTCTGAGCCGGTAAAAGAATCATTTGCGCCTCTTCCCGGCAAGACAATTCCGACAGTCAAACAGCGTTTATATGCGGCATTTTTATTTCTCGGCATGAACCTTCCGCCGATTTCAAATAATTTGCAGAGCCAATTACAAAATTCTTCACGTGTAATAACCGGATTTACAGTATTTTCATCAATCGGGATTGAAACTTTGAACAGTTTTTTTTCGGCTGCCCAGACTATATTTTCCCTAAAATCAACGGTAGGCGTAGTTTCTGCAAAGACATAACGCATTAAAGTTACCGCATCGTTGAAAGTTGCTAGATCTTTGCTGCGCAAATCAATGAAGAAATTTGATTCATCACAAAATGCAAATAACGGTATAAATGATAATAAACATAGAATAATTTTTTTCATCCTGTATAAACTCCGTTTACAGTGAAATAATATTTGCCTCGTCATTAAAAACTTCTTTATACAGGTGCGGCAATTCACCATCGGCAACTCCAGTATAAACAAATTGCCATCCTTTATCAGTCAAGCTTTTCAGCAGCTCAAAACTGCGCTTGCGTTTTTCTCTGTCAAAATGAATAAATGCATCATCAAGAATAAAAATTCCCGGCCGTGTTAATATTCGTTGTGCAAGCGCAACACGCAGTGAAAAATAAAATTGATTCAGAGCACCTGTACTTAGGTTCTCAATATAATAAGTGTTTTCATCTTTGTGAAATGTAATTTCAAATCTATCATTTTTTTGAATAATTTCGCCTACATCATAGCCGGAAATGCTGCGTATTTTTTCCTTAAAGTTTGAACTTTGAATAATATTACTTGCCAACATTACTTGGTCATTTTCAATTTCTCGTATTCTCTCGGACATTTTTTCAGCGTAACTTTTGTAACGTTTAACCGTTTTTATTGCTTCATCAGTTCTTTTGATTGCTCGGTCAAGTTCGTATACATTTGTAACTTTCAAGTCTACAATTAGCGGCAGAAAGTATCGGTTAAAAAATTTATCACCCCATTTTACCGGACTTGAAATGTTTGAAAAATCTTTTGTAAGTCGTCCTACAATCTCGCTTCTTACGCCGGAAATTTCGTTGCTTCTGTCATATTTTTCTTCTTTTAATTCATTGATTTCGCTTATTAACCGTTCACGCTCTTCCGGGTCATATTCCATATCGATATAAGATTTGTCGATATTTTTCTTCATCATTTCAAGCTTATGTTCTATTCGCGGAATCAAAATTTCGTCAATATCAAAAATATCTTTCAATTCAGCAGAAAGTTCTTCCAACTCGGTGTTGTCTTCTTCCAAATCTTGCTCTTTTGAGTGATACTCGAAAATTTTTCCTCCCAATTTAGCTTGATCACCGAAGCTCATAAAATAATTGTCGAGCTTTGCTTGATTTTCCGAAATCAAATCCTGAAAGTTTTGCATTTCGGTATTGTAGCGAACATTAATTTCTTCAAGTTCTTCACGTTTTTTATCTATTTCTTCATTTATATCAGCAATTTTGTCGTGCAATTCCTTGATTTCACGCTCGGCAGTGGAAATATTTTCATTTACAGTTTGCTCCGACATTTCCAGTTTATCTTCAATGCGGTCTAAATCATCTTTCAGCTTCGCAATATTTTCATTGATTTTGTCAATTCTGCGCATTTTCTCATTCTTTCTGCGGTTAAAACTGATGAAATCTTTAACAACCCAGCCTACGGAAAAAAGTATAAGCGTAATGGAGCCGGGCAAAATGTGCTGATTGCTTTTTATAAGAGTAAAAGAAAACACTCCGACAAAAAACAGAATTATTGGGATAATAGACATTTTTGAAAAACTGTACTTTGCGGATAACCTTTCTTTTTCACTGTTCAGACTTTTGAGTTTTTCTTCTGTTTTTGTCTGTTCGTTTTCCATTTCGTTTTCCAGCCGAATGCTTCGATTGTGCAGTTCATTTCTTCTGTCTTCCTGACGTTTTGCGCTGTCCTGCAAAATTTTGCGCTCCGATTCTCTGTTGCTTATACTTTTTTGTATCTCGTTTTTCTCATCAATCAGCGTTTTTTCATGTTCGGCACGCATTTTTTCATAATCGCTTTTTTTCTTATTGCGCTCTTTCCAATCGTCTCGTATCGTTTCAAGCTGTTCTACATCGTTCTCGGCAATGTAATTGCGCAGTTCTTTAATGCTTTCGGTAAGCTTAATCAGTTTTGAAAACTTCTGCTCTGTTTCTGCATATTCATTTGCTTTTTCAATTTTAGAAAGAATTTCCAGCCGCTCTTTTTTTTCTTTAAGCTGATTTTCGCTGTTTTCAATTTCTTCATTTGATAAATCGGAATTTGCCAATCTGCGCTTCTCTTCGATTAATCTGTTTTGGTATTGCTCTAATGTTTCGATAATTTTCCAAGGACCGGAAGATGTAATCAAATATTTCTTCAATTTCTCGATGCGGTCAGTGCTTTTATCCATACCGCCGAGTAATGTCCGCACGCTGTTTTTCCAGAAGTCCGAAAACGTAGCGTCTTTATTGTCGCGGTCAGTAAGTCTGTTTCCTGCTTCACGCACTACAAGAAGATTCACAACATTGGCAAAATTCGTATCAGAATGCATTTGGTCAAGGCAGCAATCTCCGATAATTTCAAATTCCCAGTTTCCGCCGAAACGATTTTCATTAAAACCCGAAAGGCGTGACAGCAGGTTAATGTCTGATTTTTTACGCTCTCTAAGCAGATGTTTTTCCAGAGCATCGACAATTGATGTTTTACCGGATTCGTTGTTCCCGACAATAAGATTATTTTGTTTCAGAATAAACTCCCGATTGCTTATCGGGCCCATACTTTTAATATTGATTTTCTCTAACATAAGCTAAGTCCTATAATTCGTTTGTGTAAATATCAGACAATACAGAAACCGCAAATTCCCGAAAGCCGTCATCATCACTGTCATTTACATCCGTATTCAGAATGGAAGCAATTAAAGGATCGGATAAAAATTTCTTATTTATGGTCTTTACAAGCATTTGAATATTTACCGAAAGAATCCCTTTTTCAGCCAGAATATCTTTTAGATGAAGTTCCAGCATTTCCAAGTCATCTTGTTCCATTGAAGAATTGCCGGTAATTAAAAAGTTTAATGTAAGAAGTTCGGTTTTTGTTTCTTTATTGTTCAGCAGTTCGTGAATCATATTGTTTACGGTTTCGATGATTTCTTCTTCACCCATCATAAAATGAATGTACAATTTCAGTTTATCGTAGTACGGCGTATCAAGAAGAATCTTTTTCAGGCTTGAAGTTTCCGTATCAAACAACGCAACGGCGCGTCTTCCGTTATCACTCTTTCGCGTGATTACCGGCGAACCGGGATTTACAATTGTTCCGCCTTGTTCGCTTACATCTTGAAAGTAAGTGTGATAATGCCCTAACGCCGTATAAGTAAACTTCATTTCCTGCAGGCGTTCGTATTTGATAGGAAAATATTCTTCGCTGTCTCCGTCGCTGTAAAAGCAGTCGTCACGGTACAAAGTTCCGTGCATCATCGCTATAATGTCTTTGTCCGAGTCGGGAATTTTATTTTCCAAAAGTAAGTCGGTAAAAGAACCGTCACTGTAGGGAATTGCCAGCAAGTCTGTATCTTCATCAAGCGAAATGATTTCCACATCATCAAAAACTTTTCCATTGGAAAGCCGCATTACTTCCGGCAGATTTTCATCATGATTACCGGGAATTATCCAAACTTTTCCGCTGAAATTTGCCAAAGTATGGGCAACCATAGAAGAGTAGATTCCGGCACTGTGCCCATTTTCAAACAAATCTCCGGATATTAGAATATGATCGCAATTGTTGTTTTCGGCAATACCGATAATTGTTTCTAAAATTTCGACATCATTTTCCTGTTCTATATGTAAGTCCGCAGTGTGCAGTATTTTCATATTTGCCCCTTTCTAGGACTTTGTTATAACAAAAAACGTTTGATTGCGGAATAAGTTAATTTTATAGGATAAAATTAATTTTACTGGGGAAAATTAATTCTTGCTGCGAAACAAAATTACAAGGAAAACGGGAATTCCGAGCAGGGAAGTGACAATGCCTACAGGAAGTTCCGCAGGCGGCATTATTGTGCGTGCAAATAAATCGCATATTGACAAAAAAGCTGCTGCAAAAATGAAAGAGAAGATGAAAAGTCGTGTATGCTTTGGACCTGTAATGATTCTTACCGCATTCGGAACTATTAATCCTACAAAACCTATAATTCCGGAAAATGCGGAAGTGACGGCAACGGTCAGCGCACATGCCGACAATATTACGTATCTGCATTTGTTGATATTAATGCCGCGTGATTTTGCCAGTTCTTCATCAATACAGATAATATCCAAATCTTTTGCGCAAAGTAAAAGCAGAAGCATACCGACGACAATGCCGGGCAGCAAAAGCAGAACTTCATTCCAGCATGAACTTGATAAACTTCCCATTGTCCATAAAACAATCCGGTCAAGTTTTTCCTTGCTTAAAAAAATTACAAGCGATACAAGCCCGGAGAAAAATAGGTTAATTGATAATCCGGCAAGCAGGATAAAACCGGGCGCAATTTTTCTTCTGCGACTCCAAATAAGGCAGAAAAAAATCAGAGTAGTTGCGATTGCTCCGATAAATGCACAAGCCGCTGTTCCGGCAAGTCCGATTATGCTATTGCCGGCTCCGAGAAAAATAGAAAGCGCAGCTCCGAATGTTGCGCCTGATGAAATTCCTGTCATGTATGGATCTGATAATGAATTGCGGAAAAGCCCCTGCAGCGCAGCTCCGGAAATTCCCAAAGCTCCGCCGCATAAAATGCAGCAGATAAGACGCGGAAGCCTTATCTGCATTATTATTATATTTTCGGTTGAAGTTGTTTTTCCGAGAGAAAAAATGCAGCTGAGCACTTTCTTCAACGGCAAATCAACTGCTCCGCTGCTGATACAAAAAAGCCCGACAATCGGCAAAGCTGCAAGAAACAGAAAAAATAAACGCTGCGTGAAAATTTCTTTTTTGCATAAATCAGCAAAAACTTTTTCCTTTTCCGTCATTTATTTTCCTTTTTGTCTTTCCAATTTCCGCCGGCTTGTATCTTGACGCCGATTGTAACACTTCCGCCGGGCATTGGGTATCCTTCCGTTTCAAAGTAATACGCATTCAGCATATTTTTTACCGCTGCAAATACTGTGAAATATTTGCCTATATTTTGCATAAATGAAATATCGAGCGTGAAATACGGATCAAGTGATGAAATATTTAAGTTCGATGTATAACGCTCGCTCGTGTATTTGCCTATTAAACTTATGGAACCGGATTTCCAGGAAAAATCAACATGCGCACTGAGTGAATGCACCGGAGTATACATAATTCTTTTGTTGTCTTCCAATGTCAGACCGTTTGACAAAAGATAAGTCAGAACAAAGTGATAATCTATTCCGAATTGGATAAATGTTGGCAAATCAGTAATAAAACTGTTGTCACTGCCGAAGTACAATGCCTTACCGATATTTATCGGTGTCAATTGACCGGCAGAATTTGTTCCCCATTGAATTTTATCCATATAATAATTTACATAAAATGAACTGTCAGCTTTTAGAAGTCCGGCTTTTTCATATACTAAAATTACATCTGCACCCCATCCATCTTCATAATGCAGATCGGGATTTCCTTTGGCGTAGTTTGATTCACCCCAATAAAGCTGATTAATCGACGGCTGCTTAAATGTTCTGTAGAAATTTGACTTGATTGTAAAACCGGCAGGCAGGAAAAATAACGCTCCGGCTTTTGGAATAACAATTGGGTATTCTTTGTAATAAACAATTTTTGTGCTTGGAATAAGCTGCACATAATTCCCAATAGAAAACTCTGCCGTTACCGATGCACCGCCGTCAAGTTTTGTAATTTGTCCGCAATCTGTGGAGTCAAGATAATTAAAAATGAAATCTCCGCCTGTACTTAAATTGAGCCAGTTTGTTACATCAAAATCCCAGCGATTTACTATGTTAATTGTGTGCAGTTGATGCAGACTGTCGGTACCCGGCTCTTCATAATCGATTTGGTCGAATTTGTAACTTGTGAGAAGTTCGGTTTTTACTCTTTCAGTTCCGACTTTGCTCATTTTTAATATTGCTGAAGTACTGTTTGTTAGGTCAACTTGCTTTCCCGGAGTTGTGCTTGTCATTACACCGGCAATATTTTTATCACCGTAATAAAATTTGTTACTGATTTGCAGTTGAATGTCATAGGGCAGTGAAAAATGGACTGAAGCATTTGCACCGGCATCATAAACTTCGTTGTTAATTCTTCTGCGAACTTTGAAGCTGTCATCTTTGAATAAAAAATGATTTGCGGCACGATGAAAAATCGCATTTACATTCGTATAAACAATTTCATTGCCGAGTGAAAATCCGGTAGAAATTTCTTGTGTGTCAAATAAATCCATGGCGGCAGTCTGTGTCTTGTTTTTGTTCTGCTTGTAATAATATTGTCCCGGATAATATGACAGATTTGAAATACTTGCAAAAACATTCCAACCGGGAGTGTGCTTCTTTTGAGTAATTATGTTGATTACGCCGCCACATGCTCCGCTGATATTATATTTTGTGTCACTGCCGCCTTGTACGATTTCTATTCTTTCCACATCGGCAACAGATAAGTGCGATAAATCAAATTCACCGCTTTGCGCACTGTTCATCTGCACACCATCTACCAGAATTGCTACCGCATCACCGGACATTCCGCGTATATAAACCGATGATATATTTCCGTAGCCGCCGTAATTTTTTACGTTAAGCCCGGCAGTTTTCTGCAGAACTTCGGTTACGGTTGCGGCGTTGGATTTTTCAATGTCATCTTTTGTCACTGTGCGGACTTGCTGACTTTTTTCCGTTACTTCGGTAAGTGTAAAACCTTCACTTTCCCAGTCTAAATCAAGAAATTCTTCTTCATTGAAGTCATTTACTTCGTCAGAAGTCGGATCTTGATTATGAGCGAATGAATGTACCAGCGATAAGAACAGCACCGCAATAAATATTGCAGTTTTTTTCATGTAGTTTCCTTAAATTATAAAATAGAGTTAAAAATTAAAGGCTGTTTCGCATATCACAAAACAGCCTCAAAC
>JBNMHA010000017.1:0-29879 GCA_050872545.1 Spirochaetales bacterium
ATTTTGAACCCAAAACGAACTTCTAACTGCCGGCTTGCACGGCAAAATGCCATTTGAACAACCGTAAGGCTTTGGCATTTTGTCCCAAAGTTAAGCCTTATCGGCCGACTTGTCGGCAGTACATCTTTTGCCAAGCGCAAGCCCAACGCACTTTAAAGAAAGTAGTTCAACCAAAAAAATTTGTTGCCGATAAATCGAAAAGATTGCCTAAAAAATTCAAAATCAGACAGTTCTAATTCGGAGTAAAAAATGGTTTTTTACGGTTTTCAGAAAACAACTTTAATCGACTATCCGGGAAAAATTGCCTCACTTGTTTTTACCGGCGGCTGCAATTTCCGTTGCCCCTATTGTTATAATCCCGAATTGGTAAACACGCAGTCTGTTCCTCTGTACAATGGTGATGAAATTATTGCACATCTGAAAAAACAGCGTGGAAAAATCGAAGCTTTGTGCATAAGCGGCGGAGAACCTCTTCTGTACCGTGATCAACTGGTTAATTTTATCAATGAAGTTAAAAATCTCGGCATAAAAGTAAAACTGGATACAAACGGCAGCCAACCGCAATGGTTAAAAAAAGCAAACGCTGATTATATCGCAATGGACATAAAAAGTTCATACATGAAATATCCGCTGTTTCTCGATAAAAATGAAAATCTTGATGAAATGTTTGCTAAGATTTCAGAATCTGTCGATTACATTATAACTTCCGGCACAGATTACGAATTCCGCACAACGGTTGTTCCGGAACTTGTCACAAAAACCGACATTAAATATATTGCCGAAAAAATTATTCCAAATGCAAAAAGATATATTCTCAGTCAATTCAGATCACAAATTACGCTTGATAAAAATTTCAGCAATATAAAACCGTACTCTAACAGTGAACTGCAAGAAATGGCAGACATTTGCAATAACTGCGGAGTTCCATGCAGTGTACGCTCAGGATACAGCACCGATGGGATTCAGCACAAATTATAATTTTTACTTATGCTTAATTTTATAACGTTTTTGAATCTGCGATAAATATCTTATAGACTTAATCAAAATCACTGCATAATAAATAAAACAAAAAGCGACCAAAACTATTGCCGGAATCATAGCTGCGGTAAAAGTTCGCATAATATCACCGGTCGGAAAAACAATTAGATTAAAATGATTTGCAGTGATGAAAATATAATACGGCAGTGAAAACGCAAAAATAATCAATACAGAAAAAGTTTTCCAAGTTCTTGACAGCTGCGTTGCTCCGAAATACCGCATTCCAACCTGCATTAACCTTGACACAAAATGAAGCATTACCGACATCAGCACAGGAAGATAAGAATGTATAATCTGCATAATAGGATTTTTGTATATAAAGAAATCAAGAACATTCAAAACCAGTATCGAAAAACTTACAATCATTGAAATCATGGAGTACTGAAACGGAAAAACAAAAAAAACGATAAGCGTTGCAATAAAAATCAATGCAGAACCGAC
The DNA here is from genome assembly GCA_050872545.1 of Spirochaetales bacterium. Classification (GTDB taxonomy): domain Bacteria; phylum Spirochaetota; class GWE2-31-10; order GWE2-31-10; family GWE2-31-10; genus RGIG8597. Next base: position 1,480 of record JBNMHA010000017.1, read on the forward strand.
AATTTCCAAACTGCAAAACAACTGAAACGGATGATTAACCGACACAAAAAATGACGCAATAATATTAGGACGTATCAGCCAAAAGAATGTTCCTATAAGTATAAGTTGTAATGCATGCAGCAAATCTTTTGTTTGTTCTTTATCCATAGCGTCCTTCCGATAACAATTTTTTAGCGATGCATGATAAACATTTTCCCTGTAATTGTAAAGGTTTTGGAGTGTTAGATATTTTTCCGAACAAACCAGCTTATTTCCGAAAAGTATTCAAATGCATTGCTTCTTAGGTGCCAGACCTGTATTCTATTTTGGTATTGAGGCATGGCACTTACGTCTCCTGTCATTCTCGCACTTGATGCGGGAATCTACCGAACAGTTTTACAACAACTCTATGGGGCAAACCCGATAATGACAAAATGTTGCTTAGGTGCCAGACCTGTATTCTATTTTGGTATTAAGGCATGGCACTTACAAGAAATTCCCGGCAAAGTTATTTCAATTTCAGTTAATACCGGAATTTAATGTAAAATAAAATTTCAGATTGTCGATTTTATAAATAAACAAAACAAGCTGAACGGAGAAAACTATGATTTTATCGGAAAGTGATTTTAATCAAATTATCGCAGTCATAACTAAATGCAGCGGAATAATACCGAAAGAAAATCACAAAGATAAAATTCGTGACTTTATCGAAAAGCGTTTGGAACAAATTAAAGACAGCGAACCGGTAGTAAAATTTAAATTTCTTTTGGAACAAGATAAAAACGAATTAGCAGAATTGGTAAATGCCGCAATTTATAATGAAAGCTACTTTTTTAAAGAAGAAAAGCATTTCGCAATTCTCGAAAAAAAGATTTTTCCCGAATGGTTGGAAAATAACCGTAATGCAATGATGCAAATCTGGAGTGCCGGCTGTGCTGCCGGAGAAGAAGCCTATTCTCTCGCAATTCTTGCGCAAGCATGTCAGGTTATCCCGACAATTACAGCAAGCGACATAAACGCTTCGGCATTAAAAATCTGTTCAACAGGAAATTACAGCTGCGATTCCAAAAGATACGACGACGGAGCGATTTTTCATAATCTTCTAATGCCTTTTCTTACAGAGAACAAAACTTTTTCAATGTCAGGCGAAATCAGAAGCCTTGTCCACACAAAACAAATTAATTTTGCCGAATTAAAAAATTACGACTTACCGAAACATCAGCATGTAATTTTTCTTCGCAATGTTTTAACCCACTTCAGTAAAGAATTAAGTGTTGAAGTTTTAAAAACTATAATTGAAAACTGCCTTGCCGACGGAGGTTATCTGTTCCTTTCTCAAAAAGAAGCGGTTTCATTAAGCAAAGAAACGCTGCCTAACAGTCTGAAAAAACGTCTGTTCGGCGAAACAATTTATTTCTGTAAGCAATAATCATTTATAATTGAACATTTTTGTTTAAATCCTTTCTGTTTTAATGTATTTATTGGCAAAATATTTATCAGATTAAGGAAACAACATGGATTTTACATTAGAACGTGAGCGTGACATTTGCTCTGCATATTTGGATAGCTCTTTACATTTGGGAATTGCACAGTCACAATTGCTGGTTCAGGACGGAATCACCGAATGCTTTCAGAAATTAGGCTGCGACGGAATCATTTATCGAAAACAATTTAACGCATTTTGGGTTTTTACAAGGATAAAAATAAAATTTATCAAACGTCCGCAGTGGCAGAATATTGTAAAAGTAAGAACATTTCCAATCAACAATGCCGGCGTAAGAACATGCGTTAATACAGAAATTACAGATTTACACGGAAATAAACTTATATTGGCAAATCAAGAGGCTTGTGCTTTGAATTTAGAAACTCGCCGTCCGATGCGCCTTACAAATTTACCGTTTCCGCGCGAAAATTTTCCCGAACCGGTTTTTAATGCGCCGTTTGAAAAATTCAACATTTCAGATGCCGCTAAAGTTTACGAACAGCGCATTCATTCACAACACATAGACATGTCAAAGCATACAAATAATGTTGAATATGCGAAATTTGCGCTGAATGTTTTTTCCGATGACTTTCTGCAAAACAACGAAGTTAAGGAAGCGGAACTTCATTACTTGGGAGAAAGCCGTGAGGGAGAACTGCTTGAAATTTTCCATAAACAGACAAATGATTCTGTTCATTTTTGTCAAATTCGCTGCGGCGAACGAACTGTTTTTGAAATGAGCATTTCATTTTAATAATGAGTTAAGCTGTTTCGCCGTTAATTTCGGGATTTATGAAACGGGTCAAAATAATCGCGCAGAAATTCTCCGATAAAATTGAATGCAAGCGTTGTTACCAGTAAATAAACTCCCGGAATTATAACCCAAGTATATTTTATAACACTGCCTACTGTCGTTGCGTCACGAGAAATAAGCGAGCCCCAACTTACAGCAGGATCAACAATTCCCAAACCAAGGTACGAAAGTGTGGTTTCTCCAAGTATATAACCGGGAATTCCAAGTGTTACACTGATAATAAGTATTGACGAAAGCTGCGGAATTATATGTTTAAGCAGTATAACAATAGCCGGAACGCCTTCCGCCTGTGCATTTATGACAAAATCTTCACGCTTCATACTGTGAACCATTCCGCGAATCAGGCGCGCGCTTCCCGGCCAGCTTACAAATGCTAAAATTACGGTAATAATCATATACGACTGACCGGAATCCATAGTTCTGCTCATTAACGAACGAATAAAAAGAATCAGATAAAGTCCCGGAATTAATATAAAGAATTCTGACACGCGCATGATAATCCAATCAATTGCGCCGCCGTAGTAGCCGCTTATTCCACCGAGAACAACGGCAATAGACAATGAAATAAATATCGCAATTATGCCGATAGTAAGCGAAACTCGCGAACCGTAAACAACGCGACTGAAAATATCACGCCCCAAACTGTCCGCACCGAAAAGAAATACCGGATATGTCAATGATTTGCCGTTCTGCAATTTCCCATCCGCTTCATTTTTATACGGCACTTCTGTTCCAAACAAATGAATGTTAGTTTTGAATATTCCCAAAAGTCGATACTCCTCACCTTTTGCAAACAATTTTACTTTATAATGCTCGCCTCTGATTCTTGCATAGCGGTAAGTCACTTCATCAAGCAAGACACGTTTTTGAACCTGCGGGCAAAATCCATTTTCCACAGAATTCCAAACAAGCGACGGAGGACAATACGAAAGCGACGGAAAAACAGTATCCGGACGATACGGCGCAATAAATTCCGCAAAAATCATCTGGAGATAAAGAAAAATAAGCACGCCAACCGAACAAAGTGCCACTGGTCTGTTTTTTAGTAATATCCAAAAACGCTTCATAATTAAAAATCCTTGTTTTGGTTCTTCAAAATCTTTACTTTGATGAATATCTGATTCGCGGATCTACAATCGCAAGTAAAATATCCGAAATCAGCATTCCTGCCAGTACAAGAAAACTGATAAACATAATATTAGTCAAAACCAAGTTAATATCTTCCTGCAGAACAGCTTCATACATAAGCTTTCCGATTCCCGGATAGCTGAAAACAATTTCCAAAATAAGCGACCCGGAAAATAAATCTGCCAACAGATTGCTGCTTGATGTAATATACGGATTCAGAGTATTGCGAAACGCATGATTAAAAAATATTCGGCGTTCACTGATTCCACGTGAACGAAGTGCCGTAATGTACGGCATGTTCAGCTGATCAAGCATTGTAGCGCGTATCATTCGCACAGTGCCACCTATTCCTGCAAGAAACGATGCCAAAAGCGGCAAAAAAATATGATACAAATAGCTGAAAGTAAAGCGCACCGGAGCTTCACTGTATGGAAAATTCGGATAAGCCGTAATGGGAAAAAGTCCAGTAGATGCTGCGAAAAGCTGTAAAAGTATCAGCAGCAGAATCGACGGAAAAGCGTGAAGAAACATCAAAATTCCGCCGGAAATATAATCAAACTTAGTCCCGGCTTTGGATGAGAAGTAAATTCCTATCGCAAATGATATTACCGTAATAAAAACTAAAGATATTAAATTTAAGATAAGCGAATTTATAAGCCGGTCTTTTACCAAAAAAAGAATCGGCGCACGTGATATAAGTGAGCGTCCTAAATCATGCTTTACAATTACTTGATGAAGCCAGTTAAAGTACTGCACATAAAAGGGTTTATCAAGCCCCAGACGTGCTTTTGCAGCTGCGATTTCCTGTTCGTCAAAAAAGTTCGTATCTTTGCCCGGCTGCGCGCCTGCTGCACCGGAAGAATTGAGAAGTTCTTGCTTTACATAACTATCTATTATATCGCCGGGAGTCAGTGCCATTAATCCGAACACTGCAAAGCCGAGAACAAATAAAGTTACAAGCATTGACAATGTGCGCGATGTAATAAAAACTGCGAGAGGGTGTTTTTTCCTAAACTGCAAAAAAAAATCAACTGCCTTCATTATGATATTCCTCTATTCGATTTTCGGCGATTTTAATTTGCAATTTAGAAAAAATAATTACTGTTCGTCCTTTTCCACAACCGAAACTACGCTGATAACTTTGGAAGACAGAAAACCGAACCCGACAAGCTGCTTGTACAATGTCCCGAAAATAATTTTAAATACGGCAATAACCGGAATTGCGAAAACCATTCCGATAAATCCAAACAATTTTCCGCCGGCTATGATTCCCAAAAATACCAATATTCCAGGCAATTCTACCGATTGGCTCAAAATTAACGGCTTTATTACCTGATCAAGCGTCTGAACTATAACTATAATCAGCACAATGTTGAACACATTAGGCGAAATCCCGAAAAGTGAGACATTATCAATCGGGAACAGCCGGCAAGCGTACATTATGACGCCGAGTACGCCGCCCATAAAAGGCCCGATATAAGGAATCGCATTCAAAAGTCCCACAACAAGCCCGCCTATAAAAGCAGCTCCGAAAGTTACGCCACAAATGTACCAGCCAATAAAAGTCAGCAGTCCAATAACAAGGCTTTCGACAAGCGTTCCGCGAATATAATTTCCAAACATTCGGTCTATCTCACGCCAAGTAATTACCACCATTTCAAAATACTTATTTGGTACTTTACTTAAAAAATAACGCTCAAAGTCACGACCTTTCCACAAAAGGAAAAAAAGTAAAGTACATGAAATAAGCGTTAATGTTGCGACATTTGAAACTCCGGAAATAACTTTACCTATTCCGGCAGTTATATCGGTGAATTTAAAGTCGCCGAAAAGTGTTGTGGACAATGAATTAAAATCAATTTTAGATACAATATCTCTTCCGTCAATTCCGAATCTTTCTGTCAAAAATGAACTCGTAACACTTTTCGCCTGATCCAGACCGCGCATAACTTTAGCTTGAATTTCGATAAAATATTCCTTAGACGGAATCATCATTTTAATTACAAAAAATAAGCTGATTCCAATCACAAGAATTATTGTAAAAACTAACAGTACCGACCAAATTCTGGGAACCTGCTTACGCTCAAAGAAACCGACAAGCGGACTGGCAAGATAACTGACTATCATTGCAATAAGCATTGCATTCAACAACGGTAAAAAAGAATATATACAAAGCAGTATTATTCCCAAAAAAATGAACGCAATAGAAAGCTTTGCATAATTAATTTCGATAAATGACCTGCGTCTGAAACCCGGCTCCAAATCATTCGGAGATTTTTCCATAAGCTAACTCCTTTGTCCCGGAATGAAATCCTGTGAAATAATTTCATCTACACTTTTTGTCTTAGGCTGTAAATTATTTATATAGTTTGTTAATTTTTCATTCTGTATTTTTGCATCAAGCAGTTCCTGAGTCGTTTCTTTAAGCTTCTGCCCCTGCATATATATGAAATTTTTCAAAATTTTACTGCCGAGCTTCGGTTCTTTGTCAAAAAAGTCGAACAAATCATGGCGAAACAAAACAAGAAGCGTTGCCGGTTCAATACAGACTGCGTCTGTAGTACGAAAAACTTCTTCATCGACAAGCGACATTTCACCGAATAAATCACCTTCAACGGCTTCTGCGTATACCTGCGTATAATTTTCAAAAGATTTTGAATCATGTCGCTTCAAATTGAAATGTTCTGATTTTTTTTCCACAGGATTGCTTTTCTGAATTGAAATCTTTCCGCATTTTACAATAAACACCCCGGAACTCGGATTACCTTCATGAAACAAATATTCGTTTTTCTTATATTCACGGACATGACACAATGAAAATACTTTTTTAAACTCTCTTCCTGTCAATCCACTGAACAATTCAACAGTTTTCAAAAGTTTCATAATTTCATCTTTAACCGAATCACGTTTACCGGTGTGATTGTATATATATTTTTTCACACTTTCAAACATTGGAAGTCCCAAATAAGTTTTCTTTTCATCATTTGTTTCTGCGGCAAAATCATTCACCGTATTAATTTCATTTTGTGTATCATTTCTGCGCTTAAACATTTGCTTCTCCCGATTATTTTTGATTTTAGAAGATGAAATATAATAACTTTTATGTTAAACGACCAGTTTATTTAGTGTTTTTTATAATTTACGCCGATTTTTAGCCTGTTCAAAGGAATAAATACATCCGCAATAAGGCTGCCGATATAAATTGTAGCAGCGTGATAATTCTATCGAGTGAAGATAACCGCCGCGCTTTTTAAAATCTGCCGGCAAAAACGTCGCACCAGTTTCGCTTTCTATATTCTTCCCAATTTCATTTAGTACGCCGACATTTTTATACGGACTTACAGAAAGCGTCGTTCCGAAGAAATCCGCCTCATTCTCCAAAGCTTTTTGTGCTGTCTCACGCAGCCGCAGTTCATAACAACGCCGGCAACGTTCCGCACCTTCCGGAAGATTTTCCAGCCCTTGCGCTATTCTAAAAAAACTTTCAGGGTCATATTTTCCCGGCTGCAAAGTTACTTTGCCTAGTAAAGGAAGTTCTGCCAGTAAGCGTTTCTGCTCCGCAAGGCGTTTTTCGTACTCTGCTTTATCGGTAATATTCGGATTGTAAAAGAAAACGGTAATATCAAAATAAGGCGAAAGATAAGTAAGACAATGACTGGAACACGGAGCGCAGCAGCAATGCAGAAATAATTTCGGTATCCGCTGCCCCACAATTCCGGCAATTACATCATCAAGTTCTTTTTGGTAATCAGGCTTTTTCATTGTCATTCACATTTTGGTTTTTCAAATATTTTTCTTCAAATTCTTCAGCCGGCATAGGACGAGCAAAATAATATCCTTGAACCATATCACAACCGACTTCAGTAAGAAAATCGACTTGTTCCTGTGTTTCAACGCCTTCCGAAACAACTTTCATGTGAAGACTTTTCGACAATTCAATAAATTTCGAGATAACTTGATTGCCGCGCTCCTGATTTTCATTCTCAAAAAATGCTTTATCAAGTTTCAAAACGTCAACTTCTACATCTTTAAGCATGTTAAGCGAACTGTAGCCGCTTCCGAAATCATCAATAGAAATCGAAAAACCGTTTTTGCGCAATTTCTGCCCAAAATCCGCAAGAAAAACCATTTTTTCAAACATTGCACTTTCGGTAAGTTCAAATTCCAGCAAATCAACCGGAATTTTATACTTATTGACCACATCTGAAATTCTGGAAAGCGTTTCTTTCCGTTGCAAATGCTGACGTGATAAATTCACAGAAACAGGCACAACCGAATAACCTTCGTCTATCCACTTACGCAAAGTTTTGCAAACTTGCTCAAGTATGTAAAAATCTATTTCTGTAACAAAGCCGTTTTTCTCAAAAAGCGGAATAAATAAATCGGGCGGAATCAAACCTTTGCCCGGATGAAGCCAGCGCACCAAAGCTTCCGCTCCGGCAATACTTCTTGTTTCCAATGAATATTTAGGCTGCAAATAAAAAACAAAATCTCCGTGATTCAACGCAGTTTGCATTTCGCTTTCAATTTCTTTCTCGCGAAGAATTTTTTCTATCATGCTTTCCTGATAAAATGAATAAAAAGTTTGCAACGGCATATTTTTTATTGATTGACGCGCCAAACCTGCTTTATCAATAAGCAGATTTACATAAGAAATTATATTTGCATTGTGAGATTTTTCATTAAGAATAACGTTGATTGACTCCTTATCAATTTTGCATATTCCCATTCGCACCATAATATCGTAGCGGTAATTCAGTTTATTTTTATAATCAATAATATCGTTCTTAATCTCTTTCAGACGCAGAAGAAGTTCATCTTCATTTTCATAATGCATTAAGATTACAAAATAATCTCCGTTCAACCTTGAAAATATTTCATTGTCACGCAGCGCATGTTTAAGTGTGTTGCTTATATAACTAAGCAGATGATTCCCGACTTTATAACCGTAATGTTCATTGAAAACTTTGAATTTATCTATATCAAAATGAATCAGTGCATAATTCGTATCTTTTCCTTTGGCAAGCACATTGCGGAAATCCTGCGTAAAACTGGAAAAGTTTCTGTGTCCGGTAATTACATCATGATACGCAAGATGACGCAAACCTTCCTTTTCCGAGTGATTCGACAAAATCAGCAAAATCACCAGCACAATAGAAAGAATTCCGATTGCAAACAAAACTTCCTGTCCGGTTCTCAGCAAATTCGCGCCACCGTGAGTTATTGCATTGTCATTAATTGCCAATCCTATAAAATATTGCGTATCTTTCAGCGGTCGATAAACGCAGTAAAGTTTTTTCTTATTGAAAAGCAGCGTAAATTTTCCGTCTTTGTGCGCATCAACATTTGCATTCAAATCTTCAAAAACTTTTTTGTTCCGCACATCATCACGAATCAGCGCATCTTTTACCTTAGAGAAAGAACCGTATTCCCTTTCGATTTTCGCCGGAACCATTACATTGTTTTTATCCAATATAAAAAATACATTTATGTCCTTGTCTGAAGCGGAAGGCGAAAATGATTCGTGATACAAATCTGCCGAACTTATAGAAAAAGCAACGCCTTTAAGCAGCCCGTTCGGATAATAGCACGGTGCACTGTAGAGAAATACTGATACATTTTTCAAATCATCAGCCAAATATTCAGAATCGCCGGGAATCTGCGCCATAAAAACACTGCTTCCGCTTTTCATAAGTTTGGAAAAAAGTGCGCGCTGTTCTTCGGTTATCTCAAAATCGCCGCTGTAATCTTTATAGACAAAACTGCCTTTTTCTGTTGGTCGGATAAATCCTGCTAAAAGGAAATTATCGCCGTATTTATTGTTTTTCATTTTGCGCACAGCATTTTCCGGAGTGATTCCGTAGTTATCCAATTCATCTAAATATTCTGCTAAATCTTTCGTTCGGTGCAAATCATTCATTATCTGCGAATAGAGCAAATCGGAATAATACTGAGTCGTTTCATTTATAAAATTCTGCGTTTCTCGGTCTAACGCTCTTTTCATCAAAATTCTAAAAGAAAGCAAAAATAAAATAATGCTCGCAACAAGAAGCGAAATAACAGTAAACTGCTTTATTTTTTTTGTAGTCAATTCATTTTCTCCATTAATAATATTCTACCAATTGATCATTTTCATCATAAGTATCTATTCTTATTCGATTTCCGTTTTCATCATAAACATATTTCAGATACCCGGTTTTCTTGCCGACTTTATTAAATTGGTCTACCTGCGACAACTTTCCGTCCTTTCGGTAATACTCAATGCTGAAATCGCCGTTATTTTCTACTTTCTTTTTCTGAATTTCAGCTGCATTTGCACGCTGTGCTGCCTGCGCTTTTTTCCGCTCAAGAGCTTTTTTTCTTTCCCTTTCGCGTCTAAGCCGCAGCTCTCTTACTCTTTTGCGTTCCTGTTCCAGCTTCTTTTGCTTATACTGCGCCTCAAGCTGTTTCTGTTTTTTTATTTCATCATGACGCTGTTTCTCCAGAGCTTCTTTTTCCGCCAATTCTGCATTGGCTGCTTCTGTTTCCAAATATTCGTGCTTTTGTGTTGATTTCTTTAAAAGGTTTTTCAGCAAATCCGCGTCGATTGCCTCCTCGCTTTCGGTTTCACTTTTATTATCAGCGGCTGCGGTTCCGATATTCTCATTCAGTTCCAAAATACTGTCAAAGTTTTCATCATTAAGTATTTTGTTGTTTTCTATAGCCAATGCGTTAATCTCTTTTCTGTCAGAACGATTAGCAGACATTACGAGAATACGACGGTTAGCATTTTTTGCAGCTTCATATCGGTAATATTCCAAAATCAATTCTTGGTAAGTTTCTATCGCACGTGACTTTTCTCCAGATTCTTCAAGCAGCCGACCTCGGTAATACGCAATCTTAGCCTGTACTTCATCATTCGCATTCGATTTTTCCAATCTATCCAACATCGCCTGCGCATTTTGAAAAGAATTCAGCTGAACAAGTTTCACAACCGTTTCAATATCATCACCTTTTGAACTGTTGATAATATAATCAGCTTCTTGCTTGAAATCTGTAATGTACATCAGCAGTATTGCCGCAGTAGCCGCAATTTCTTCATTGCGATTTTCATTAATAATGCGTGTAAGCTTTTCCGTTGCATTTTCGTATTCACCTAAAAGCGACAAACAATATCCTTCATGCAGCAAAATCGGCGGCTGTTTTTTTTGTTCGTCAAAAGTTTCATAAATATTTTGTGCATCACGGAAGCGGCGGTTATTTTCATGATAAAAAGCAAGCGACAAAGCGGCGTTGTCTTTTTTCTGTTTTTTTGCCGGAGTAATAGGTGTTTTTCCCAGTAAAAAGCGCAGACTGTTTATTGCCGGTACGGAAATGTAATCAAGCGTACTCAATTCCGATTTCGGCTCTTCCTGCTGCATAAGAATACTTACAGTTTTTAATTCTTCACGATCATATTCCGCTTCGGTTATCAAGCCAGAATACAAGCGGCGGTTTATTTCATATTTAAATAAAATATCTATAGTGTTAAAACCGCGCTGTTTTCTGTTTAGTTCATCAACAGCATTGGAAAGTTCATTAAGATGCACTGAAACTACCGAATGATTAAATGCGATTACAGCGATAAGAATAAATATAACCGGAATAAAGAACATCCATAAACGTGATTTCATTATTCAACCTCAATTATAATCAATGTTTCATCATCCTTACGCTCTGAATCTTTTGTAAAACGTTTAAAGCGCGCCACACTTCGTTCCAGAAGCAAATCAACTTTTCTGTTTGATTCCGGGTCGGGCTTCTGACGAGATGTAATATCATCAAAAATTTTATGATCGATTCTCGGAAGATTGGGATTTGCTTCAATTTCTTGGTTGGATACCTGCAAAAGTTTTACCAAACCGTTTTCTTCCAAAAAATTTCCGACAGATGAACGAGCTTCAGTAATTCCGTCACTGTACAGTACAATGCAGTCGCCCGGCTGCAGCTGAGTTTGTGCAGCATTAAGGTTCACCGACATTTCTCCGGAAACTCCCATTACAAAACCGGATAAATCAAACGTTTCTGTTTCTCCGTTCTTGTGAAGAATAATCGGTGTAGGATGTCCCGCACTTGAATATTTCAGAATGTGTGTTTCAGGGTTGTAAATCAGATAATATGCCGTAAAGTACAACGAATACCGCTCCATCATATTGTCAAACGTAGTATTGAGAAAGCGCATCATAATTTCCGGCTCTTCAAAATTCACGGCAATAGCCCCAAGAAGCTCTTTTATTTTCATTGTAATCAACGCTGCCGGAACGCCGTGTCCTGCTACATCGGCAATGAAAAATCCATAACAGCCATTCGGAAGTTCTATGAAATCATGAAAATCGCCGCTTACTTTTTCAAGCGGATTATCGTACACCGCAATCTGACAATGCGGCAGCTCCCGAATTTTCGGATAAATTCCTTTCTGAACCAAACCGGCAGAATTCAGCTCCATATCCATCAAGTTGCTTTCTTCCTTTAAACCTGTAACGAAAGATTCAACCGATGCAGCCATTTTATTGAATGTTTTTCCCACAAGCGCAAATTCATCATTGGTTTTTATTTCCACACGCGCCGAGAAATTTCCTTCCGAAATATCGTCCGCCGTCTTCTTGAAGTTCATCAAAGGCTTAACGATAATCTGTCCCAGAATAATTCCTACCAGTAAATGAACCAAAATCAGAACAGTAAGAACAACAGCCGCCTGGCGATAAAGGCGTGCCAGATGATTATTTATAGAAGACAAATCAAGAGTATACGAAATTATAATATTTTGAGTCTGAGGCGTATAAAAAGGAAAATAAAAGGAAATTGTTTTAGCTTGCAGATATGTTCCGAAATCTTTTCCTTCCAAATTTTTTGCGGCAGCCGCAGCATTGGCACGCCGCAGTTCTTCACCCTCTACTTCTGCCGTTCCTTCATGCGCTTTTTGACCGAGAACTTTTCCTGTATCGGTAAAAATCAAATAATTATCGAGAATATTTCCGAGCAGATTTTGCAACGCATTAACAACAGCGTCTTTATCCGCATATTGCGCAGAATTCAAAAAAGCATTTTCGGCAATAGTTTTAATAGGAGTGTGAATTTGAGAAGTCATATTGTTTGCCTGATACTGACTATTTTCCGCAATTAAGTCCATCTGATTTTCAAAAATCATTGTGATAAAAAAAGAAATATTTATAAGACAAAGCACTAAATAAATCAGGCTGAATTTTACCGTAATTTTTTGCATATATCCTTCTTAATAACAAACTGTAGTTTTAGTAATTTTTTATCGTTTCATATACCGAATATAAAATTCTCAAATGATACAGGATACATTTTTTTTAATAATACCGCCAATAGTTTTTAATATTCTGCTTACTAAACTAAAAAATGGCATGAAATGGTATCGGTACAATTTACTTTTTGTGTCGAATGCTATATATACTATTGGTTGAATATCGAGTTTTGCGAAAATCGAGGAATTAATTGTCATTGTTACAAAATTATAAACACTGAAAAACCGACATTCGCATTAACAGTTTTTTTTATTAATTTAGGATTTTTTATGACACAGCAGTTCAACATTCAGAAAAAAGGTTCCAAAAAACTTAAACTTCTTTACATCATATTTTTTGCAGGCGCAATTTTCTTCTGTGTGCTTGCAGTCGCATCAGCAAAGTTTCTTATGTTTATACCTGCGTTTCTGCTGTTTTTTTTCTCTGTGCGAACATACACTTCAAGCAAACGCATTTTAAGCCAAAAGATTGAAATTGACGACAACAGTGTAACTTATTATCTGGGAACCGGAGATTGCGCCACACTGAATTTCTCTGAAATCACGGTAGCCGGTTTTTATGCAAAGAATCCTTCAAAACTAAGAAGCAGCGAAGGTTTGTACATGTACAGCGAAAAAGCCGATCGTTACTGCCTAATCGGAACGGATTTTGAAAGAAGCGATGAATTATACAATCTGTTAAAAGAAAAATGTGACGCAGCCGGTGTCGAATGGCACAATTTAAGTTACTGCGGAAAATTCGGTCTGGTAAAAAAACTCAGAGAATTACTTGATATAAAGGATGATGACACTGATTCGGAGTCCGACAATTTACAGGAAACAAGCGCAGAATAATCTGAAATTCTGTGCAAATTTTATAATTTTCCCATAAAAGAGAGGAGTTGGGGTATGCATAATTTTATTTTTAGCCGCGGACCTATAAAACTGTATCCGTTGCCCGGAACAGAAGAATATGTAGCAAAAGTTGCTCATTGGCTTGCCGGTAATTTACTGAAAGAAGCTGAAAAGCAAAAAGCGGATTTAGCTGAAATTCTTTATCTTGATGAAGAAGAAGCTGCGGAATTAGACAAACATGAGAATAATAAGGAAGAAACTCTAAAATTTATTATCGATACATTAACAGGACATTTCGATTACTTTGCGCACAGAAACGGTGCAATGGAAATTTCGCTGAAAGACAGTTCCAGAAAAAAAGATGTTTTTATTTTCCATACTTTCAGCCCGGCAAATGTGGTTGATTACAATAAAAAAGAAGTTACATTGTCTCTTTCCGACCAAGAAATTTTGCTTTACAACACTCTCGATGCTTTCCTTGAAGCAAAATGTGATTCCATAAGAATTTTTGAACTGAATTTAGGACAAGCCAGAAGTGACCGACCTAAAGGACGAGGAAGCTGCAATCTGCGAACATTCTTCCGCAACATTACAGCAAACGGTGCAGACCACATCATGATGTACCAGATTCACTCCAAAAAGTCTTTAATCGGAATTGATAACAGACTGACAGCCTATGACAACCTTCGCGGAGAAGCGTTGCTGAAAAAATTTATTCTGCGCGAATACGTAAAGTCGTTGGATTATTACTACAATGTCGTAAAAAAAGACTGGCTTTTCAGTTCCGTTGATGCCGGCGGAAAAGAATTTGCAGCTTCATTTGCAAAATCTTTCGATGTTCCGCTGCTTGTTGTAGATAAACGACGAAATTCTCTTACAAATAATATTGAAGAAGTAACTATTCTCAAACCGGATTCGCTTTCGATCAAGGACAAAGTTGTATTCATTGCCGATGATATGATTGACTCCGGCGGTAGCATTGTTGATGTCTGCAAAAAATACAAAGAATTAGGCGCAAAAGAAGTCAATGTCGCAGTCGTTTATGGTTTATTCTCGCCGCCGGCGGAAGAACGCCTGCAAAAACTTGTAGCTGACGGCGTGCTGAATAAAGTAATTATTACTGATTTAGTAACTCCGAGCGATGAATTCCTAAAAAATAATCCTTATATCCAGATTGCCGACACAACTTACACAACTGCGCGTGTTGTGCAAAAAACAAGTCAAGGGCAGTCTCTCGGAAAATATTTCATTGCATTAAATGCCGAAAGATATTTAAAAGAAAAACTCAGTGGAAATGATTAACTTTTAAACTGCCCGGAAGCAATTTTGGGCAGTTTCTGATACGCACAGTAAAGTAAGTTTTTTAAGAGAGCGAAAGAATATGAAGCGGTCAATATTTTTATCTGTCATTGCAATATTGTTTTTTCTATGCAGCTGCAAAGCTCGTCAGGCAGAAAACACAATTGTACTTGATAAAAACACATTTACGCCAGCTTCATCTTCTTTTTCCACAATAAAAAACAACTTAATCGGAATAGTTACAGTGAACCGCCTGCGGCTGCGTTCATCAAATGATGTTTATGCAAAAACAATACGTTATTTAGATCAAGGTGAAATACTGAACATTATAGCCAAAGATGAAAAGCGCATCAGAATAAATAATATGGAAGATTACTGGTACCAAGTAGATTTTAACGGAACAAAAGGCTGGATTTTCGGCTACTATTTGGAAATATACAGTGACTATCTGCAAGCGCAGGAAGCTTCCAACCGCTATAAAGGCAGCCGCAATATTTCAGACAATAACGAAAGTGATAATCCTATTGCCGTTCGCACAGGCTTTGAGTTCGGAGAACGTTTTATAAACAACAACTTGCTTTTCTTATCCGACGGGCAGCTTTTGGAAGTAACTGATTTTGTCAATGGCAAAGCCGACACCGTGCTGCTTAGTACGCCTGTAGAAAATTATATTGTCGATACAGAAAGCGACGGTGAACTTTTGTATTACATTGGAAAACAATCACGCACAAAAGCTTTATATCGTTATGATTTCAGAACAAAAACGGAGACATTACTGCTTAAAGATGTGGAAAAAATGGCTTTTGATTTCCATTCGGGATACGGAGTAGTCGCCGGAGAGTCGAATAATACTGACAGAAAAAGTGCGAATCAATGGAAATTGAGAAAAATTAACCTGCAAACAGAAAAAATTACCGAATTTGCAGCAATCGAAAAAGTAAACAAAGAAAATGTTATTACCGAACCGCTGTACAATTCGCTTCTGCGTGAAAGAGGACGTCAAATCTATTTAGAACTTGATTATCCGCACGGAGTTGTCTATTTTCGTCCACCGGAAGAAGACAAAGTTTATCTTATTTCCTTAGAAGACGGTGATTTCATACGAACAATGTTTATTCCCGAAGATTATTTTGTAATAGATGCAAACCGCAGTTTGAATATTGAACGTTCATTCGATGATGCCGGAACTATAAAATATTCAATTCAGCTGCGTGATAATTTATCCGGGTACACAAAAGAGATTATAAAAACATCAGAAAATCCGATTAATTTCGTTCTGCACAAATACAAAGACCTTATGGCTGTTACAATGCTACAAATGAAGCAGGAAATACCGCAGGATAAATGTTATCCTTCATTTATTTACATTATGTCATTATCGAATTATTCCATAATCCCAGTTTCTACATCCGGCAATTCATATCAGCCACAGTGGAGACGTTAAAAACTAAAATCGGAGTTGAGTTTGAGCATTCAAGAACTTTTCAGAATCGGCGGTTGGGCAATGTGGCCGCTTTTAATTTTTTCTATAATAACTTTAACTGTTATTCTGGAACGGACAGTTTTCTTTATCAGAACAGATTGGCAAATCAGTCCAGTTAAAAAAAGCAAAAAACGTTGCCCGGCAGCAGATGTTTTTCTTGCCGGAGAAAAAATTTTACCGGAAAAGAGAAGTTCTGCAATGGAAACTGAAGCCGCGCACCAATTGAAGCTGCTAGAACAAGGATTTTCCCATTTATCAATAATCGCATCATTATCACCGACTGTAGGTTTTTTAGGTACAGTTTCCGGAATGATAGGCGCATTTGCAGCAATTGCCGACGCAGCTGATGTCAATGTAAAGCTTGTTGCCGGAGGAATTTTTGAAGCGTTAATTACTACCGCTTTTGGGTTAATTGTGTCATTAGCAGCATCAATAGGTTTGTATATTTTGCGAATGCGAACAGAACGCTGGGCTGCTGATTTGGAATATTTCGGCTCAAAAACATTACCGGAGAATAATAATGAAAATTGCTCGCAGACAAACGCAAAATGATAATGAACCCGGAATATTCAGCGATTTGGCTTTTCTTTTAATAATTTTTTTTATTGTTCTGGCAGCATTTACTGTAAAATACGCGCTTCAATTAAACTTCCCGGTATCAAAATATTCTGACGATAAATCTTCAATTATTGAAATAACTTTACCCGGAAATAATATCGCTATTTATAAGGAAGAAACTATATTTTTAGACCAATTGGGCAATTTTTTTGACAAAGAAAATTTCTCGACACAAAGCATTATAAAACTACAGATTGCAGCAGCATGTCCTTATCAGCAAGCTGTAACATTTTTAGACTTTGCAGGAAATGCCGGCATAACATCTGTAAATATCGAACTTTCGGACATTAGCAATGAAAATTCACAGACAAAATAACTCTTTTCCGCCACTTTCCACAAATGCAATGGCTGATATGGCCTTTCTTCTGTTGATTTTTATCATAATCTTCATGCAGGAGCCGGTTCAGCAGAAAATTAATTACGCTCTTGCAAAAGAAAACAGAAAGCTAGAAGGACAAGCGATTACAATTTACGTTACACCGGACGAAAAATATTTTCTTAACGGAAAAGAAATTAATCTTGTTCAGGCTGAAAATAAATTCGCTGCAGCGGTGCAAAGCGGTAAATATCCGGAAATCAGAATTTCAGCAGATAAAGATACGCCGTTTATTGTTGTCGATAAAGTTCTGCGGATACTGCGTACTTTGGAATATCCGGCAGTATCATTAGTTGTGGAAAAGGATACGCAATGATAAAGCGATATTTTTTATTCTTTGTTGCAGCCGTTTTTCTGCATTTACTAATATATTTTTGCTTAACGTCAAACATTGAAAGAGAAGTCGAACCTGAAGAAAACAGCAAAACAGAAATTACAACTTTCAGAATGGTTGATTTACCAAAACAAAAGATTTCCAGCCCGGCGAAAAAAAAAGTTATCGTACCAAAAGCGAATGCCACACCGAAAAAGCAAAATCACATGCCACAAGCTGCCGAATTGATTGAACACAAACAACCAGATGAACAGACTGAACAAACCGATTCTGCCGTAGAAGAAGTAAATATTGAGAATTCGGCAGCTGAAAGCACAGGTGAAAATGAAAAATTTTTTAATGCAGCGGAAGTTTCTGTTTTGCCGTCGTTACCGACGAGAGTCTTGCGCCAACGTCTGCATTACCCGAAAGAAGCACGGCAGCGTGGTATAGAAGGAATTGTTTATTTACAGCTTTATATAAATTCAAAAGGCGTTGTTGAAAAAGTTGAAATACTGCATGAAAAACCTGATTCTTCATACGGTTTTGGAATGGCTGCAAAAAATGCGCTGCTTGGAATAAAAGGCACGCCTGCAAAATACAACGGAAACGCTGTCGGCGTGATTTTTCGTTATCCCGTGCGCTTCACTTTGGAAAAATAATAATGCCCAGACCTGTATTCTGAAATAGAATTGAGGTCTGGGCATTACGTATTACGCAATGCAGTAGCATTCTGCCGACTACTGCGCTACTTTCATTCCTTCAAAGAATTTCATTACTTCTTCTCTTGTATTTGCTTTACATACAACTTTATCGTTATGATTCAAAACAATCATTGTAGGCGTAGTTTTCACATCCCAAACTTTTGCAGCATTCATTCCCAAATCAGTAGAAACATCTACAGATTCATAAGAAATGTAATTTCCGTCCAAATAATCTTTTACCGGCTGGCAGCTTCGGCAGTAATTACTGCTGAACAACACATAACGAAGTTTTTCTGTGGAAATTACAGTTGGAGCAACAGAAACATTAATTTTTACATCCGGTGCTGCTGCATTTTCTTCTTCTACAGCAATGTCTCTAGCTTTAGAATTTTCTACTTCAAAGCAAACTCGGTGTTTAAATTCTTCACGTTTTCCTTTATTCCAGTTTCCTACAGCTCGGTAGTATCCGACTATGCGAGAATAAACTTCGGTTGAAGTTCCCTTTACATTTGAAAGTTCATCTTCCAATCGTGCGATTTCGTTATCGATTTCTCTGATTTTTGCTTCTGTACTCATCCTTTTCTCCTTTAAATTTTATTTTGTGGCATTATTGCCTAATTTATTTTTTTGTTGAATCAAACTATTTTCTGATTCATCAAATCTTCTTTCTGGGCTTTAAGTTTATTTATTTTCATCTTCAGTTCATGCTCTTTTTCCGATTTGCAATGCGGACAATTAAAATGTTCACCTGCCAAATAACCGTGCTTTGGACAAATTGAGAACGTCGGCGAAATAGTAAAGTACGGCAGATGATAATTGTAAGCAATTGTCTTTACCAACTTTCTGCACATCTCCCAATCGGAAATTGCTTCGCCTAAGAAACCATGGAATACTGTTCCGCCGGTGTAACGCTTTTGCAGTTCGTCCTGATGATCCAGTGCTTCAAAAATATCATTTGTCCAATCTACAGGCAACTGTGTAGAATTTGTGTAGAACGGATCGTCATCGCCGGAAGAAATTATATCCGGATAATGCGCTTTGTCATGACGCGCAAGACGGTAACTTGTACTTTCTGCCGGTGTCGCTTCCAGATTAAACAAACTGCCTGTTTCTTCCTGATAATCAGCCAGCTGCTTACGCATGAAATCAAGAATTTCAAGAGCCAATTCCTTTCCTTCAGGCGACGTAATATCTTTTCCCATAAAATTCAGCAGACATTCGTTCATTCCGTTGATTCCGATAGTAGAAAAATGATTGTTCAAATGCTGCAAATAACGGCGCGTATAAGGAAACAAACCGTTTTCCATTAATCTGTTTATAACTTTTCTCTTTATCTCAAGCGATTCTTTTGCAAGCTGCATAAAGTGGCTCAATCTTGCAAAAAATTCAGGTTTTGTTGATGTAAGATAACCGATTCTCGGCAAATTAATTGTCACAACGCCGATAGATCCGGTAAACTCATCCGCACCGAATAAACCGCCGCCCTTTTTGCGCAGTTCACGTTTATCAAGCTGCAAACGGCAGCACATAGAACGCACATCGCTCGGATTTAAGTCACTGTTTATAAAGTTCTGAAAATACGGAGTTCCATATTTTGCCGTAATTTCAAAAAGCAGCTTGGCATTTTCCGAATCCCAATTAAATTCTTTTGTAATATTATAAGTCGGAATAGGATATTGGAAACCTCGCCCGTTAGCATCGCCTTCCAGCATTATTTCCAGAAACGCCTTGTTAATCATATCCATTTCATTCTGGAAATCTCCGTAAGTATAACTCTCATACTGTACTCCGCCGACAATTGCCGGTTTATTGCGCAAATCTTCCGGCACAGTCCAATCCAATGTAATATTAGTAAACGGTGCCTGACTTCCCCAGCGTGACGGAATATTCACACCGAAAATAAAACTCTGAATTGCCTGCTTTACTTCAGTGTAGTTCAGCTTATCGGCATGAACAAACGGAGCTAAATACGTATCAAAACTTGAAAATGCCTGCGCTCCAGCCCATTCATTCTGCATAATTCCCAAAAAATTCACCATCTGAAATACAAGTGTGTATAAATGACGTGCCGGTTTAGATGAAATTTTTCCTTCTACACCGCCAAGCCCTTCTTCTATCAATTGGCGAAGCGACCAGCCTGCGCAGTACCCAGAAAACATTGACAAATCGTGAATGTGAAAATCTGCGTTAATATGTGCGTCTGCAACTTCTTTCGGATAAATATTTTTCAGCCAATAATTTGCGGTAATCGAACCTGAATTGTGAAGAATCAAGCCGCCGAGTGAATAATTAACGTTGGCATTTTCATTTACACGCCAATCGGACTGGCGCAGATAGCCGTCCATAGTTTCATTAATGTTAAGCATTAATTCTTTTGTATCACGAATATTTTGATGTTTCGCACGGTACAAAATATACGCTTTGGCAAGTTCCACCTGACGGTCTTCTATTAAAACCGCTTCCACGCAGTCCTGAACTTCTTCCAACGCCGGAGCCGAATTAGGATGCCTTTCGCTCATCATTGCACGAATTTTTTCTTCGGTCAAAGTTACCAACCGTTCTACAAGATTTTCATCTTCTATTCCTACAGCTTTGGCTGCGCCTGCAATTGCATTTTTTAGTTTTTCACGATTATAAATTTCAAGTTGTCCGTCTCTTTTTATAATGTGCTTGATGATATATTCATCCTCTTTAGGTTTAATTCCTAAAAAATCTTCTCTCCATGTACTCATCTTGTAAGTTGTTTTCTCCCTATTTATTTTCTGATTCTTTTTATTTCTTTTATAAACTCTTTCACATCATCAAACTGTCTGTAAACTGATGCAAAACGAATATAAGCCACCATATCAATTTCCTGCAGCTTATCCATTACCAGCTCACCGACACGGCTGCTGTCAATCTCGTGCGACTCGCCCGCAAGCACAACACATTGCTCTTCAATATCATTAATCAGTTTTGTAATGACAGAAGGTGGCACCGAACGTTTTTCAAAAGCGCGGTAAACTCCTTTTGACAATTTTTCTTCGGAAAATTCCTCGCGTCTTTTATCCTTTTTCACAATCATTAATTTTTTTTCTTCAATGTGTTCGTATGAAGTAAAACGATAATTACATCCCATGCACATTCTGCGCCGACGAATAGAATCGCCGCCTGCACTCTGCCGAGATTCAATGACTTTATCTTCTAAACAACCGCAAACAGGACATTTCACTTTTATTTCTCCTACTCTGCAATAACCTCTTTTGATATAAAGAGACACTATATATAGCGTTCTTTTAGACAGTTTCGGCAAAACGGAACGCTATATAACATGTCTCGGGCAAAAACTCAATACAAAAAAATGTAAATATTATGGTAGGGTATCTATCTATGCATGGATACAGACTTTAGGCGAATGTAAAAAAACGCATTGCACATTACCGTACATTTATTATTAATTTTAATAAGGTCTCATGAATTCAGAAGCCACTTTTTTAGAACAAATCAAAATTTTATTTACAAAAAATAAGTTCCTCACATATCACTTTGTTCCGAAAATTCTGTCGCCTGCATCACCGAGTCCCGGCACAATATAACCGTGTTCGTTAAGTTTTTCATCCAGTGCGCCTATATACAAGTCAACATCGGGATGTTCCTTCTTCATTTTCTCTATACCTTCCGGAGCTGCAATAATGCACATAAAGCGAATATTTTTACAGCCTTTGTTTTTAAGAAGCTCAACCGCTGCGGCAGAAGAACCTCCGGTCGCAAGCATTGGGTCTACAACGAAAATTTCATATTCGCCGCAGTTATTCGGTAGGTTGCAGTAATATTCTACGGGCTGCAAAGTTTCCGGATTACGGTACAATCCTATGTGTCCGACTTTGGCAAAAGGGATAATAGCTTGCATTCCGCTTACCATTCCAAGTCCGGCACGCAGAATAGGTACAATCACAATATTTTCGCAGTTCAACGTTTTTGCCGCTGTTCTGCAAATCGGAGTTTCGATTTCAACTTCATGCAGCTGTAAATCTCTTGTTGCTTCATAACACATCAGCATTGCAATTTCACCTACAACCTGTCTGAAATCTTTCACTCCTGTATTTTTATCCCGAATGAAATTAATTTTGTGTTGAATCAAAGGGTGATCCATAATTATTGACTTTGCCATAAAAGCTTCCTTTATTAATTTGTTATTCATATTATAAAAATGACAAAGCCTAATGACTTTGCCGATAAATTACCGAAATATAAAACTTATTTGCAAAAATTAATCTGTATTTGACAAGTCAATTTTTCCGCTGTGCGTATAAATTTCGTTTTTATTGCCAAAATCCGGAAAGACTTCGTCATATCGTCCGCTGTTGTTCCAATACATATAACCGACATTCAAACTGTCGCGAACTCCGAGTATTTCCCGACGTACATATTCTTTTCCGTAATACTTGCGGTCATACGCCACCGGAAGCGAAAAAGTTTGCACCCAAGGTCTGATTACCGCACGGTTATGAACGACCAAACAGTTTCTGTATCCACCCATGTAATATATTCTGTAAGTTCTGTCCTCTGCCGGTTCGTGTGCCAAAAAGTCTTGCTCAAAATGGCTCGGGTAAAACATCGGACAAATTACATCAACATATTTCGCAAGAAGTTCCGCATCCTGACCTGTACGCACTCCGGAACGATACCACCCATTAGAACCATAAATATCAATGCCAATCGGCGCATCTATATTTTCTCTTGCATGAGACAAAAATGAAATCAATGCAGATTCTCGGTTCATTCCTTTCTCACGCCAAGTGTAAGATGCATTGGCTAAATTCCAGCCGTCTGTAGGGAAACGAATATAATCAAACTGAATTTCATCAAAGCCACGTTCTATAAGCTCCTGAGCAATCGCTGTATTATAAGCCCAAACTTCTTCGCAATATGGGTCAACCCAATATTCATCATAATATTCGGGCGTTTTCCCGGTAACATTTCCGGCTTCATCATACGTCTTGTTGTAACGCTTAATTCCCTGCCACTGCTTTCCTGTTTTGGAATCTTTCACCGCATAAATTCCGTCTTTGTAATAGTGAAGTTTTTTATCTTTAAACACGACAACACGGGCAATCAAATAAATTCCGCGCTGCTTCATTTTTTTAACAAACGGATCCAAAGTTATCGCATAACGGCTGACTGAATTCTTTTCCACAACAGCCGGCGTTCTTGCGTCAAAACGAATCATTCCTAAATCATCTTTCATATCTATTACGATTCCGTTCAGACCGTTATTTTCTACGGTTTGCAAATGACGCTCCAATCTGCTGCCGTGACTTTGCCCTGCCGGAATATAAATACATTTTCGGTTTACAGCAGCTTCACTGTACTTAGTACGTATTTCATCAGGTGTCAGCATCCACAATTCAGACAAGGTCACAGGGTAGCTCTTTCCGTTAATATTTTCAGTAAAATATGCACAGTTTGGATATTTAGGGCTTTCTTCGTTATAATCAAGCCAACGATGAACAAAGTTTGGTGTACCCAAATCGGCACCGGTAACAGCCGAGAAAGAAGAAAATCCGCCTCGTCTCAGGTAAAGAATTCTGTCTCCCAATGAAACCATGCTTTCTACAGTATGATTTTTCTCATCATCTGCCCACAGCAGCTGAACGCGCTTCGCTTCCCATTTTAATTTATATATACCCGGAGAAAAACTTAATCCTATATAAACATCTGTAAATTCATTGCCATACTCATCTTTTCTTACCACGGGCAAAATATCTGCAATCTCATCAACACAAGATGTTCCGGACGGAATTTTGAACCCGGCAGACAGCCGCGTCCAACTCGGTTTATCAGAATCAGGTAATATATAAGAAAGTCCTTGTATGGCATGAGATAAAAATACCACGAGCTGCGTTCCGCCGTTTCCGTCTGGCAAGTCTGCAACTGCAACGCATTTTAATCCGCTGATAGAAGACCCCAAGCCCAAATCAGTCCAATGACGACCGCTGTCTCTTGATAAAAATACAGAATTTCGTGATGCTGTTACAAGAATTTCGGAACGCTGCGGATGAGCCTCCAAATCTTTCAGTTCCTTTTGAGTAAAAGTCAATTTTTTTCCGAAAGAATCGTAATGCTTGATTGTATGAACCGGCAGCCCTGTATTTCTGAATTCAAAAAAATGCAGATCATCGCTTGCCACAATTCCTTTATCCGTAAGCAAATAATAGCGATCGGAAAAAATTATTTTCTGAACTCCGGCACCAGTCCAAAGAGGCAGTAAAATACCTTCGTTCAATTGAAATAACCCTTCATCCGTACCGATTAACGGATAAACTTCCGACTGCCACTTTCGCTGTATATCCTCTGAATATGCAAGAAAAGTTATCAGCAGCAAAAAATTAAGTATAAATATCTTTCTCTTCATGCCGAAAGTTATCGACTGTGCAAATCATTAGCGTAAATATTATAATTAACTTTTCTTTATTTTTACTTATTCAGAATAATTAGCGTAATAAGCCCAAGCTTCACCGGCAACAAGCGGAATTACCACAAAGCAAATATCATCAAAGTAAAAAGAAATATCTGCAAGAAATGAAAAGGTTAAATCGCTGTCTGTAAAAAATATCGGACGTGCCGTATCCCAAACGCTACCGTCAGACAATGTAATATGTCGAACTGCCGAAACCAGGCGATCTTTCATAAGAAGTATGCACGTCCGGTCTTTTAATTCATCCGGCAAATAAACTTTTGCTGAATACTTCGTATTTTTCATCAAGCGACTTCCCGAATACAACGGCATATCATCACGATCCATAACCGAAATACGAAGCGTATTTGAACCGACATTTATCTGGTTTGAATAAAAACGTCCGTTAATCAAATAAAACAAATCATCCGCACCGTTTTTTGCAATTTTATAACGAATTTCACGCTTGCCGGTCATTGACACGTAATTTTCGGGAAGCGTTATCTTATTCACCGCAGACTGACCTTTTACCAAGCTGCCGGAACTTTCAGTCGCCGGAGTAAAAGATTGAGACAATGAAAATTCCACTTCACTATTTTTATTATTTTCCGCATCCGGCAGCAGTTGAATAATTTTCCCGATTGTGCTTTCCGGCTGATTCGATTGCTTTCCACCAAACAACCAACGTTCTACCGGCTGTCCGGCATACAGATAATCAATTCCGTTTTCCGTTATCTTCTGAGTTTCTTTTACACTGTAATAAAATAATTTCTGACGCAAAGAATTACCGACCAGCAATTCGGGGTTACTGCGAAAAAACGATGTAACGGCAGCAATTTTTTTAGGCATTGCCAAATCCGGGATTTTCGATGCAGCATACAAGTATAGTAATGAAGAATCTATATCGTAATTTTTATCAAAAGAAAAACGGCGAATCATGTTCTGTTCATCAAAAAAATTATTCAGAAAATACGGATAAACAAAACCAAAATTGTCGTAGTTTTCATTAGGCTGTCGCCTTTTTTGCAGATAATCAAGCAGAGCCTCTTCAAAAACATAATCTGCGCAATTTTCCGTAAGAATTCCTTTTGCCATAGAAACCGCTGCGGTATCCGTTGATAAAAAACAGCTTAATTCCAACGGCATTTCGTTATTCGGCAAAACAATCGGAATTTCCGATGTGCGGTTTTCTATTAATCTTCCCGACACCGTGAATGACTCATAATAAGGTGAAATTGTTTCCACACGCTGCTGCGGCATCCAAAATACAGCTTCTTCACCTGCCGAAGTAACCTCTGTCACAAGAATATTTCTTGAACTCTTTTTGTCATGTTCCAACGGTAAATCAAAGCGAATCTGCAACTCTTCTTTCGGCTCAAGAACAATCTGCTGACTAAGCAAATCTTCACGAACAGCTTCTTCCGAAAAAACGCTTTGAAGTTTTATGCTGCGCTGCTCTGATTTTAAATTTTTAATTGAAATTTCTGCGTACACTGTGGAATTGTCATCGGTAACACTGCCGACTTTGCAATAGAAATTTAAATTATTTTCCGCTGCGTTTTTCGGCTGTGTTAAGAAAACCGTCGATTTATTAAGACCCGCAATATCGTAAAAATTTTCATTGCCCGTATTCACGAATCTGCAAAATAAACCGGTATTGCTTCCGGAATTTTCATCGGTACACAAAATTGCCGCTGACACACATGAAGTTTTCTGCAAATCTGCCGGCAGCTGAATTCTGTTTATTCCTTTTGTCACCGAAACTGCGCGCGCATACCTAACATATTCCTTATAAAAAATGAGAAACGCCTCTTTTCGTTCTTCCTGTGAAAAGAAAAAAAATTCTTTGTCGGTTGTTTCATAACTTCTGAATTTTCCATTTTCAAAAGCTGACGGCAGTACCGGCACGCAAAAATTTTCCTTTACAGATTCACCGTTTTTCATAATAACTTCCGCAGTTCCGGACAAAATTCCGTCATTCATTGCTGGTTGCAGACCAAACATTTTTCCATTGTCCGCAAAGTATAATTTCTCCGCATTTTCTCCACATCGCGAAAATGACAGCAGCAGACTCTCAATTGAGTTGATTTTTTTGCAATCGAGCTGCATTTCAGGAGTTATCTCCAGTTTTTTAGGTATAAATGTTTTTATTTTTTCCGGATATGCAAAATCAACGCTCTGTTTTCCGAAATTAACAAGCGTAGTACAAACAAAATCTTCTTCTGCATAAATATCAATAAAAAATGGCTTATTGTTTGATAATAATTGCTGCTGAAATTTCCCATTATTAAGTGCAGTCTCTTGAACATCAACTGCATTTTGTCCGTCACGGTAAACCAATCGAACTTTCTGCGCACTGTGAGCAATTTCGCCATTCATCAACAAAGAATCTTTATTCCGTTCAACAGAAATTTTATGTTTCACTGTATGTTTGTATTCAGGTAATACAAATGTGTGAATTGTACGATAACTGCCAAACCGAAACTGGATAAAAGGTTCATCAGGTCTTTTAATACGCAAAGTTCCATCTTTAGCAGTTGTTTGAGGTTTTGTAATATGACCGTTTTTATAAAAACAAACTTTGGAATTTTTCAGCGGACTTCCGTTTTTGCGGAAAAGCAAAAGGATTTCATCATCTGTAGGAAAAAGTAGCAAAGAAAAATTTTCTGTTACAAAAAAAAGCTCTCGATTAGAAAAATGTTGTGAAAAAACAGAAAAGCAGAAAATGATAAAAAATGGAATTAATATATTTTTTTTCATATAACAATGAAACCGCAACAAATAAAAGTTTTATAAACAAAGAAAAAGTTCATTCCTAACAAAAACAACGCAGTAAAGTTACAGCATTGCCCAAAAATAAAAAAAGGAGATTTTTAAATCTCCTTTTGTCGATCGCAACGGGGCTCGAACCCGTGATCTTCGGCTTGACAGGCCGACGCGATAACCAACTTCGCTATGCAATCTCTGATGGTGCTTTTATACACTACTTTGCTTTTCGTGTCAACATTTTTTCGCACTTTTTTTTATTTTTTTTCTCACCAAACTGATGGCTGTTTTTATTCCTTATACCAAGACTCTAAAAGAGTAAACCAATTGCCTGTCTGCGCATTATCAATGCACCAAGACAATTTACCGTAACATTCATTTCCGGACGATGAAACTTTATGCCAAATCATATCATCCCAAGCACAGCCTGCAATTGAAAAATTCGGATAAAATATTGAAAGTCCCATTTTGCCCGGTTCAAATCCAGAGTAGAAACTTCTCCCAAATGAATCCAAAATCAGTTCATCGATTGCTGCACAAACTTCTTCAGCTGATTTTTTCAGCGATTCATCAGCTTCGCCGAGTTTCCGAACAAAGTCGTATAAATCAAAATAAGGACATTTTTTCCAATAAACCGGATATTTAGATAAAAAATAATGAGTTATATCATCTTGGCTTATTCCCGGAATCCCACGAATATTTTCCGCAATTGTTTTTTTATCAGCCATTAAATTACAAAACTCATCAAATTTTTGCTTCAGATTATTCATTTTAGATAAATCGTAAGCTGCAAGCGACTGCTTCGATGCCTGCGATTGGGGATATTCTTTTAACTGTGTACGTTCATCTTGACATTTTACTACAAGGTAAGCCAGTTC
>JBNMHA010000018.1:0-29537 GCA_050872545.1 Spirochaetales bacterium
CCTATGACCTATCCCTTTCTTGGCAAGCTAATTTTTTTGTTTAAGGACGCACTGCCGACAAGTCGGCGATAGGACTAAACTTGAGTTTAAAGTGCAAAGCCTTGCGGTAGTTTAAATGGCAATTTGCAGCCGTTGGCTGCGTTGGAATGCCACTTTCTTCAAAGTGCGTAGGCTTTCGCTGGTTCAAGCTGCAATTCGCCGAACAAGTCGGCAAAGTAATGCAATTTTGTTCAAAGTTTATAACTTGATCAAAAACTTATTGGGCAATCCCTTTTCATTTCAAAAGAGTGTACTCTTTTCATTTCAAAAGAGTGTACATCGCAATTCCGGCAGCGGTGCAGACATTCAAAGAATTTTTAGAACCGCTTAACGGTATATGAACAATAAAATCAGACACCTCAAGAATTTCCTGTCCTACACCAAACTCTTCATTTCCTAATACAAGAACCCGTTTTTCCGTATCGGGTAAACCTTCAACATCAGAAATATCAACAGAACCGCTGCATTTTTCTACTGAAATAACAGTAAAGCCTTTAGCCTTAAAAAAATTAACAGCTTCAAGCGATGTATTAAAATAAACCGTTTCCATCGAAACATTCATCGATGCACGTTTAACTTTTGCATTGTCAAGTCCCGGTGTTATTCCGCACAAAGCAACCTTCTCTGCATTAAAAGCTTCTGCAGAACGCAAAATTCCACCGACATTATACGGCGCACGCAGATTATCAAGCAAAATTACACCTTTACCGCCTTGCTTTACATTTTCATCAAAAAGTTTAGAATCAATATAATCATATTCTTCGCCTATGAGCTGCAACAACCTTTGAGATAAAATTTGCCACTGCGTTCTGCTTTGCGGCATATCAAAGTATTCATTTTCCGTGAGGCACATATTATACCAATGCAGCAAATCTTCGACATAAGCAAGTTCTTCCCGTCCGTAAAGAAATTCTCTTACCGCAAAAGCAAGTTTTTTTGTTCTGTTAAGCGGTGCAAGCGACAAAAATTTTTTCTCGGTAAATCCCATAATTGCTCCATTTATTAGATAATCTCGATTATTTACAATAAAAAAAGGCAATTCGGTTGTTTCCCAAACTGCCCTATTCATAAAAAACGTTAATTATCTTTTTGCCGGTAAATTTTTCAATGTGCTTTTGTATAAAATATCATGATTACCAATCTTAATACCGAATTCTTTTTCATACGCACAAACAAAGCTCTGCCAAGCACCTGCCATTGCCCCCCAAACGCCGCAGCAGAAGTTAGAATTCCCGGAAAGGAACAAATTATCGAGTATAACCGGAGTCATTCTGTTAAGAAGGAAATTTTCCGGAACAGGAGCCAAGCCGCTTAACGGATATTTTGAACCGTAAGGATTGTAAGAAGCCGGACTCATTGTCATTAAATGTTTAAGCGGCGGATATTTTGCAAACAACGGTTCAACCTGCTGAAGTGTTTTAATGAATTTCTGCGCCATTTTCTCCTTCTCTTCCGTGTATTTCTGAAGATTGGAATCACGCAGTTTCACCCATTCATCAATTTTTTTCTGGTCTTTTTCGGTAATTACCATAGTAAGCACGTAATATTTGCCGTTGATTAATTCATTAGGCACCCAAACCGGCAATTTCCAGTTGTCAATTTCATTGTTTTCAGGCAGTTTATAAATATGGTACGCCGTATTTAAAAGTTCAGGCTTTTCTTCAATAACTTTTTTATCAATAAGGAAATAAGAATAATAGTCGGAATTAGGCGGCGGAAGTTTTGCAATCTTCTTCAATCTGCTTTTAATCGATGAAATATACGCACCGTCTTCAATCAACGGCGCAATAACATCCTGTGCAGTCGCAATAACAACACTGTCTGCCGAAATACTTTCATTTCCTACAATTACACCGGTCGCTTTCTTCCCTTGGAAAGTAACTTTTTTAACACGTGTTTGAAGCTCCAATTTACCGCCCAATTCCTTAAAACGTTCGGCAAGGTTGTCGCTTAATGTCTGAAATGTATCTCCGTCAGCCGGCTGCAGCGATGTATTCTGCAAAAAGCTCTGAATCATCGAAAGTTCAGCTGCTGAACTTACCAAATCAGCTTCTACACCCAAAAATGCTTCTGCGGCACAGAGAATTTCACGAATAGTTTGAGTTTTTATACCAATTTTATCTATTGTTTTTAAATAAGTTCCGTCTGTTAAAATTCTGATAATCGCACTTGGTGTACGGCACAGCATTCCGATTGCTTCAATCGGATTAGGAAACAAATGACATTTATCCATTAAGTCGTTATAAAAGTTTTTCATCATTGAAAAAAATTTCATGACGTTGGCTTTTTCCTTAGGCGACGCAGCAAGGTTTGCCAATGACTCCGGATCTTTGCCGCGCAAAACGAAAGGTTTTTCATTCAGCGGATAATATTCAAACAGATTATCCACAACTTTCCAGTTAAGGTTCTTTACGCCCATGTAATCAAGCAGGTTCGCAAGAGGATCGCCCGGCTGAAAATCGCTTGTTATCAAAGGAATATTTACAGTATAAGTTATTTTCTCGTTTTGGTAAGTAGTGTGCTTTTGAAATGCAGTACAGAAACCGCCGGGAATTCTGTTCCCGTCATAAATAACGACTTCATCATCTGGTCGTGCCATTTTATGTAAAATTCCGTGAATTAAACCGCCTAATCCGGCACCTATAATAATTTTTTTGTACATAAATTTTCTCCGTATAAATTTTGTCGCTTATATAAATAATTATTTTTCATTTAACTGAAAAATGTGAAAAAACAGCGCAATGTAACACAAAAGCTTTCATGAGAAAAGTTTTTATTTTGTCAATTTCCGTTGAATCAAATATTTTTCCAGTTTCCGCAATTTTGCATTAATAAAAATTTGCCGAAATCCGATAGTAATTAAAGATTGGAAAAAAACATCGGTAAGAACCGAAATTTATTACAAGAGTGGTTTTTTTATGGCAAAAGACGTAAAAGAAAAAATAAAAAACAAATTTAACAAAGGGATGAAAAAAATCTCTGAAATCTCGCAGGCTGAACAAGAAGCTAATTCTATAATGAAAATAGAAAATGATAAATTGAATATTTTCGCTATTGTCACAACTTGGATTACAATGCTTTTGGGTGAGATATTTTTTATCATATCACAATTTGCACAGCATCGCCAATTCGATGATTTCAAAATGCAGATTTTAATTTTTACAATTACATTTTCTGCACTAAACCTAATTCCGCTTATTATCTTTTTCTTCTTTAAAAAAGCCCACGCTGCATTAAAATACATTATCCCCATTACACTCGGTTCGATTGTTCCGTTATATTCATTCATCAGTTTGGGATACAATCATCAGACTTGGATGTTGGGACTTTGTGTAATACTTTTTTCCATTTTATTTATAAGCAAAAGAGTATTTATAATAACGACACTTTATCTAGCAGCTGCGGACTTTGCTTTCCTCTTTAATGTATTGAATATGGAATTTAATGGGCAAAAATATATCGAAACGATATACAACATACGCAGTGAAATAGTAATACGTTTAACTTGTTATATAATGGCAGTGT
The DNA here is from genome assembly GCA_050872545.1 of Spirochaetales bacterium. Lineage (GTDB taxonomy): Bacteria > Spirochaetota > GWE2-31-10 > GWE2-31-10 > GWE2-31-10 > RGIG8597. The sequence continues at coordinate 3,565 of JBNMHA010000018.1, forward strand.
TCTTTGGTCTGCGCGTTATCAACCACATCAAAGTACTGCTGTCGACTACCGCAGTTAATGAAAAAAAGATAATAGAACAAAACAAAAAGACTGAAGAAATTGTTGCCGGAATAAAAGATTTATCCGAAAAACTCAAAAAACTAAGCAGCAACAATGCAGATTATGCAGAAAAATTAAGTGAATCTTCAGAATCACAAGCTTCAGGTATCGAAGAAATTGCTTCTTCTACAGAAGAATTAATGTCAAGTATCGAAGAAATTGCAAAGAATACAACTCTTGCTTACGGTGAAATCGAAAAAGTTGCAATCGATTCCGAAAATGGAACAACTTCACTAAATTCCAGTTTGTCAGAAATGCACGATCTGGTTTTATTCAGTCAGAAAATGATTGAAAGTATCGATTCGATCAACGAAATTGCAGAAAATACAAACCTGTTAGCTTTAAATGCCGCAATTGAAGCTGCACGTGCCGGAGATGCCGGAAAAGGTTTTGCCGTAGTTGCAACCGAAATCAGAAAGCTTGCAGAAAAATCTACTCGTGCAGCTTCCGAAGTAGGCGACTTGCTGCGTGAATCAAAGATTAAAATTAACAAAACTTCCGATTTAAACAAAAATGTTGCCGGAACATATAAAGATGTATCTTCAAAACTTGAAGAAATAACAAAAGTTTTCCAGCAAATATCATTTGCAACACAGGAACTGGACAAAGGCGGACGCGAAATATCAAGAGCGTTGGAAGTAATCAGCCAAACTTCAAATGAAAACTTTGATATGTCAAAAGAAATCGAATCTACAACAAAAGAATTTGACGGTGAAATCCGCCATCTTACACAGCTTGTCGGCAACTAAACATACCGAACGCTGATTTTTAACAGAATACTCCTGCCGGACAATCCAGCTCCTTTAATAAAGAAAGTTGATTGTCCGGTTTTTTTACTATCAACGGCAAAACTGCGCAAAAAAGAAAACTTTTTCATTGACAAGTCCTGTAAAAAATGGTTTTACTACGTTCGTTAAGCATTGACCTGCTAGCTCAGTTGGTAGAGCAACGCCCTTTTAAGGCGTGGGTCAAAGGTTCGAATCCTTTGCAGGTCATTCTTTAAAATGTCGAATTCGTCTAACGGTTAGGACACAAGGTTTTCATCCTTGCAATAGCGGTTCGATTCCGCTATTCGATGTGCTAAAAAGCTACTCATTAAGGGTAGCTTTTTTTATCTGCAAACTTTCCGCATTTCTCTTCTTCCCTACCATAATTAAATGCAATATTTAGTAATAATTTTGAGATTTTTTCACAAAATGCACTATTTTGATAACTTGAATTTTTTTCGGCTTTCTATTATAACGCAGTGTCTTTCGATAAACAAAAACAATCCACGGAGTTTTTATCATGAGAAATAAGACATATCTTTTATCAATATTAGTTTTATTATTAATTTCAATACCTATTTTTGGCTCAAAAACTGCGGCTACAGAATCAACTTCTGATATAGTCATTTCTAATGCAGCAGAAAACAGTATAAAAGAATCACAAAATACCGAAAATACAGCTCAAGAAAACAAAGAAGAAAGTTCAGCTGAAAAAATGGCAAACCTTGTAATTCAACTCGGTATAATAATAATTGCTGCAAAATTTGGCGGAATACTTTTCTCAAAAATAAAAATGCCGTCAGTACTCGGCGAACTTTGTACAGGGATAATAATCGGACCTTACCTACTCGGCGCGCTGCATCTTCCCGGCTTTCCGCATGGAATTTTCCCGATTGTAAACGGAGCTGCCGTATCATCGGAATTATATGCAATATCGCAAATTGCGTCTATTATCCTACTGTTCCTTTCCGGAATGGAAACTGATTTGTCTCTATTTTTAAGGTACTCCGTAGTCGGTTCCATCATAGGACTAAGCGGTGCTCTGGTTTCATTTTTTATCGGAGCGTATTGTACACTGCTTCTTACTCCGGTATTTTTCGGGATTACTTTGGACGGCGGAATAATGAATCCCGCGTGTCTATTCATGGGCGTTCTTACCACAGCAACATCAGTAGGTATTACGGCAAGAATTTTCTCGGATAATCACAAAATGGATTCACATGAGGGCGTTACAATACTTGCTGCGGCAGTTATCGATGATGTACTCGGAATTATATTTCTAGCAATTGTTGTCGGAATAGTCGGTGCGCAACAGTCCGGCAATGCAGCAAACATAAACTGGGGAAAAATCGGTCTAATAGGACTTAAAGCTTTCGGTGTTTGGCTGGGAGCAACAGTTTTAGGTCTGCTTCTTGCAAAATATATAAGCAAGTTTCTTAAATGGTTTAAAAGCATTACCACATTCTCAATCATGGCTGTGGCATTGGCATTTTTATTATCAGGCTTTTTTGAAAAACAAGGCTTGGCAATGATTATCGGAGCTTATGTCATGGGACTTACAATATCCAAAACAGATTTAAGTTTTGTAATTCAGGATAACCTTCACACGATTTATAACTTTTTCGTGCCTATCTTCTTCGTTGTTATGGGTATGATGGTAGATGTAAGCACTTTGCTTCAGCCAAAAGTTTTAGCATTCGGCGGAATTTTTACAGTACTTGCAATTATAGCTAAAATCATAGGCTGCGGTTTTCCGGCTTTATTTGCAAACTTCAACATGATGGGAGCATTGCGTATAGGAATGGGAATGGTTCCGCGAGGTGAAGTCGCTTTGATTATCGCCGGAATAGGTATGGCAAGTGGTGTATTGACGCCGGATTTCTTCAGTATCGCTATTTTAATGACACTGCTTACAACATTGATTCCACCGCCAATCCTTGCATTAATAATTAATCTTCCTGCCAAAGGAATCAGAAAAGAAACTAAAGAGATTGAATCAACAACTGTAGAATATAATTTCGTATCAAAGGATATAAGAGAAGTTGTTTCGGAAATGATTGTAGAAGAATTTAAAAATGAAGGCTGTTTTATTTCACGAGTTTACCTTGATGATGTTGTTTACAGGATTCGTCGAAATGACATGTCAATATCTTTATTCTGCACAGATGACAAAATTACTATAAGCTGCGATAAATCTGATGTTGTATATGTAAAAAATATCGTCTTTGAAGCTCTTTTATCAATTTACAACATGTTTGAACACATGAAAGACCTTTCAAAGCCGGAAGAAATGAAGAAAGAATTAACAAAGAATGAAGCTCCGGCACGTATGGAATTTAATATTTTAAATATTCTGCACAAAGAAAATGTAATTCTTGAACTGAAAGGCAATACGAAAGAAGAAATTATCAGAGAATTGGTAGAAAAACTCAATGTTCCGGATGAAAGCAGAAAGGAAGAAATTTTTAATGCCGTAATGGAACGTGAAATGTTATCAAGTACCGGAATGGAAGATGAAATCGCAATTCCTCACGGAAAAATAAATGCGGATATAAACATTTCCGTTGTTCTGGGATTCAAAAAAGAAGGTGTTGATTTCAATTCAATTGACGGTCGCCCATCTAAAATCTTTGTACTACTCGTATCACCAACAAATTGCAGTACTCCGCATATTCAAGTTCTTTCATCTATAAGCAATATATTAAGTAACCCCGAAGCCAGAAAGGAACTTATTGCAGCTGTATCGGTAGATCAAGTTTGGGATTCGCTTGTACGATTCAGCAAAAAATAAACTGACAAAAGAGTGAACTTTAGGATTTCAGAAGTCTTGAAGTTTACTTTTTTTTATTGTTGCAGCAAAACCATGAAAAGATTCCTTCGTCAACTTTCATTGTTACTAATTTCACTTTTGTTCACTTCTTGTATTGATTATGTACAGTCAATAACTTATAAGAACGGCGAATATCAGATTTATTATAAAGTCACATTGTCAAAAGTTTTGTTTGCATTGGCAAATGAAGACCCGGAAGAAATCTTTGAATCTTTTGATGAGAAAACACTTGAAGACTTACCCGAAAATATTGATGTTAAAACTGTGAATACAGATTTGGAAGTCGGTGCAGAATTTTCACATTCAATAGCCCCAAAAACAACGGACGAAACTGAAAAATCATTTTTGCCTACTACTGCCGGACAAAAATACTATATTCCGTTTTTACTTGGCAGCAAGAATTTTGCGATTGCTGATTCAATAAAATCTGAAGGCAGTGATTTTCAAGCTTTTGCAGAAGCGATTATGTCTTACGCAAAATGCCGCGTGATGATTAGCAAAAAGATAATTTCTTCTATTAACAACGCATATTTTGAAGGATCGGGCGGTCAAAATTATTCTGTTCCGGTCTTTGATTACGGCGAAATCTACTGCTTGGAAATTCCGTTTATCATTCTTTTTGAAACTGAAATGTACAAGTTCGATAAGCTTGTTGTGATTAAAGATTAAAATGCCCGGAAGAACTGTGGTTTTACAGGAAAACGGAGAAGAAAGTAGCTCCTTACGTCGAAGAAAAAGAGGCGAAATGCGGTAAAATATTAGGTCAAATGTCGAGTTTTATATTTTAATGTCATTACCGGGCTTGTCCCGGTAATCTGTTGAAAATTTACAGTAGATTCCCGTGTCGTTGCACGGGAATGACACATAAATGACTGTTCTTTTCAAAACTCGACATTTGGACTATTTAGATTTTTTTATTCCAAAAAGAACAAATCTTACCACAGGAATACGGCTAAGAAGTTCCCAAAGCAAAGCGCTTCCTACAAGGGCGGCAACAAGTTCTATTATGTAAATAACTGCAATCGGAAGATTTTGGGCAACAGGTTTTAAAAGCGTATTCACAAGCAAAAGCACAAAAATGTGAATTACAAAAATTCCAAAGCTAGTTTTTGTCATGTAATCTGAAAACTTATTGTGAAAATTCAAAACAGTTTGCGAAACGCCCAAAATTCCCAATGTTGTAAACCATGCATGAAAAACGCTAAGCCAATTGTTCAAAACGGAATAATCTGCGTAGTAAGTTCCGTAACTTTTCTTAACGTAGAAAACGCCAGAAACAATTCCTGCTGCCAAAAACAGCCACCACAACTTTTTCAACACATCAAGAACGCTTTTGTTTGAAAGCCAGTAATAGCCAATAAAAAACGCCATTGGATAATACAACATTCTGTAAGTTGTAATTTTCGGAACGTTTAAAATTTGTGCCGCGCCCCACATTACAAAGAACAAAGCTGCCAAAACGACAATATTCAACCATTCAGATTTTTCACTTAGATGAGTTACGCGGTCGTTTTTGTCAATGCATTTTAAAAGAGCAAGCACAAGACAGGCAAAAAACAAAACCTGACAGAACCACAGCGCACCTGTTCCAGTCGCAACATAAATTATATATTTCACAAAGCCGGGAATTTTTTGAGCATCCGGCGTGTTCATGAAGCTCATGCCGATTAGCCAACCGCATACCCACTGAACGCACAAAATTCCAAGCGTAGAAGGAACTAAAAGTTTACAAGCACGGTTTTTTAAAAATTCTTTTACGCTCTTTTTTTTCAAGGAAATGTTCGCACAAATTCCGCTTACGGCAAAAAGAAGAACCATAAACCACTGGTAAACGCTGTATTGAAAAATTCCTGCAAAAGAAATTTTTCCCTCTTCGTAATCAGGCAGCCTTTGAAACATCGCCGTTGTTCCAATGTTGTTGTAATAGAAAAATATGTGAAACACAACAACGACTAAAATTGTTATCCAACGAATGTTATCCAAAAAAAACAGGCGTTCTTGCGAAGTGCCATTTTCTTGAGTAATGTTTTTTTCCAAAGTTAGATTTTCATTTTCCATAAATATTACCTCATATAATTAATTTTTCTTGTCAAAAATTTTTGAAAAGAATTCATTAAAAGAATTCTTAGGCGGAATCGCAATTCCTTTCTTTACATCCGCAAGCAACATCAGCGAATCGCCGCTTTCAATGCCGAACATTTCGCGCATTTCCTTAGGAATCACAATCTGCCCTTTTGTTCCAACCGTAACAGAACAAGCAAATTTCTTTTTGTCCGTCTTATCATCCACTAAAAAACCTCCTAGTACAAAAGTTATTGTTATACAAATCATACTTTTCATACTTAATCATGTCAAGAGAAATTTGCTTGAATTCACAACAATTAAATTTACAGCATCATATACGGAATTTCCCAAAGATTTTCCTTGCTGAAAAAAGCAGAATTTGCCATTGTAATCGACATGAAAAATAAAATTAATTTTACACCGTTCATTCTGCTGGGCGTGATGATTTTAAGTATCGCAGGCTACTTCTTTTTCGGCGGACGTTATCGCACAGATGCATCATCTATCAATTTTTGGGGCTTTTTCATTTCAAGTTTTCTGACAATGGAACTGGTTGCGTTTCATATTGTGCCACCATTTTCCGCTCTGTTACTTTTCCTCATTTCACGCAATAAAAACTTTCTAAATTCATTCTGGTTTCGAGAACGTAACCGGGAAAAACGTTTCTACGATTTTATAAAGGTGAAGCAATGGAAAACACGTGTCGGTACTTATGACAAAAAATTGTTTGCCGGGAAAAATTTATCAAAAGAAAAGCTCGTGATGACAATAACACAATCGGAACTTGTTCATGAGATTGTCTTTCTGCTAAGCTTCTGCCCTATTTACTTGGCAAAAACTTTTGGTCATACTCCACTGCTTGTGGTTTTATGTATAATTTTCGCAGCTGCAAATTTGCCGTTTATATTCATCCAGCGTTACAACAGACCGCGAGTTATGAAAATGCAAGAAAGAAAACCTAAGTAAATCGGCTATTTCTTCCGGCAATAAAAATTTATCCTGCAAATTATTGAAATAAAGCATTATATTTGCCTAATAATGACGTAAAAAATTATCAATTAAAGCAAAAACTTGCAGTTGAATATGTATAATAACTTTTCAAAAAAGTTTATAATAACACAACTAAAATTTAGGTGGGAACATGAATCAGTTTGCTTATTACTGTGACAAAAACGTAAAATGGGTCGATGTGTATGAATCATTGGAAAACAAAGATAAAGATGGGGAACATATCGTTCTTGATGAAGCCGCAGCAATTGATTTTGCAAAGAAGCACTATATTCCATTTATCGGATATACAGATAATGAGAAAGAAAAAGCAAAAAGTCTGAACATTCTGATCGGTCAGGACATCGGCAGCTGACGGCAATCGATAAAGTTTTAATTTATTTTAAAAACTTTCAATCATTCGGACGACGAAAAAATTTCCCATACAAATCTTTTGTTGTCAGTAGATTTATAAAGGCTGCCTCATCTACTTTATGAATTTGCTGACAAAGTTTTGTTGCTTCTTCTGCAGAAACAACCGCATAAAGCATTTTCCTTTCGGCATTTTTATAGCAGCCTACTCCGGTAAACATTGTCGCATCATGATTTGTCATTCTTTTTATGACAGTATAAATTTCTTCCGCCTTATCGGTTATTATTAAAAGCGTTGTCTTGCCGTAACGTTTATAAAGCATATTCAAAGTTTGAGTTGAGGCAAATTGGAAAATTATAGAATAAAGTGCTCTGTTCCATCCAAACAAGAAACCGGCTATTACAAGAACAAGGCAATTTCCGGCAAAAATATAATTCCAAGCGTTTTTCCCGGTTTTCTCAGAAGTGTAAATTGCTATAAAATCGGTTCCGCCGCTTGTTGCACCGGCAAAAAGACAAAGGCTTATCGCACAACCATTGACTATTCCGCCGAATACTGAACAAAGCAAAACATCATCAGTAACGACAAGTCCGGGAATAATATCTGTTAAAATACCGGACAAAATAACCATAATGCATGAGTAAATAGTAAATTTTTTCCCGACGGTTTTATAGCATATAACGGCAGGCACCAGATTCAAAGTCAAATAAAAAACACTGAACGGAATATTTATATTGAGATACTTGCTGAAAATTGTCTGAACAAGAAGCGTAACTCCCGTAAATCCACCGGGAAAAAGTCCGGCTGTATGGACAAAAGTATTTATATTTACAGCCATTATTACAGCACCGACAACAACCAGCAAAATTCTGCCAATCTCACGGCTTACAGAAAACTTAGTATTATTAATCATTGTGCCAGTATACTTGCATCACAAAAAAAATTCAACTCTTTCCGGTTCGTAAAGAAACAAATTGCCTTGCGGTAAGCTAGTTTAGTTTAATTTGCACAATTATGATTCCCCAAATTAATTTGAGGAATCATAAAATACATTTACAGGCTTTCCTTAAAAATTTGTATAATTTCGCTGCGGCTAAGATTTTTATAACCACCCGGAAGATGAACTGTCACATCGGCAATTTTCTCAATATCATCTTCTTTTACTCCAAACTCGCTTATCTTCATAACAAGCCCGAGTTCTTTCATCCAACTTTCCATTGTGCAAAGTCCTTCTTTCGCAATTTGCGTATCGTCTTTCCCGGTTGTATCTACATTCCATACATTTTTTGCAAAGCGCACAAATTTTGCAAATCCGTAAGGCAAAATATAATTGTAATAAGCAATCGAAACTGCTGAAAGTGTCATTCCGTGAGTAGCATTTGTGTATCCACCGACAGCTTGTCCCAGCATGTGCACCATCCAATCGGTAGATTTTCCTTTTGCCACAAGAGTATTAAGAGCCCAAGTCGCAGTCCACATTATATTGCTGCGTGCCTCATAATCCTGAGGATTTTTATTTGCAATTCTGCTTGAATGAACCAAAGAGCGCATAAGTCCTTCGCTGATATAGTCGCTCGTATTATCATCATTCCCGGAAAAATACTGCTCGCAAATATGGTTAAAAATATCATAGATTCCTGCTGTCATTTGATAATGCGGAAGTGTAAGTGTATATTTCGGATTTAATATCGAAAAACGAGGCATAATTTTTTCATCCGCAAATACATGACCGATTTTTTGCTTTGTTTTGGAATTTGTAATTACGGAACCTGCATTCATCTCAGAACCTGTTCCTACCATTGTAAGAACGCACCCTACAGGAACAATTTCACAATTCGGCTCTTCAAAGCGAATAAAATATTTTTCCCAAGCGTCTTCTTTGCAATGAACGGAAACAGCAAGTGCCTTTGAGTAGTCACATACGGAACCGCCTCCGACTGCAAGAATAAAGTCAACCTTATGGCTGCGTACAATTTCAATTCCTTCGTAAAGCTTTTCAAGCGTAGGATTAGGCATTACGCCCGATATTTCAACAACATTTTTTTCAGCTTCTTTCAAAATTTTCATGACATCATCATAAATTCCGTTCTTTTTAATTGAACCGCCGCCATATACAAGTGCAATATTTTTCCCGTACATTGCAATTTCTTTGCCGATAAAATTAAGCGATTCGTCTCCAAAATAAAGCTTTGTTGGGTTGCAGTAAGTAAAATTTCCTAACATAGTCATTCCTCCGTAAAACTCAGAAATAAATGCGGCAAACTGCCGACTTACAGAATGAATCTACAATTTTGAGCAAACTCTAAGTCAATAGGAAAAATTACTTTCTTTTATAAGTTGTTCGATTTCTTCACGTTCCGGCATTACGGAAAGTGAACCTTTTCTTGTTGTGACAATTGCCGAAGCTGCACTTGCAAATACAAGCATTTTGTGAAGCCGTTCCGATGTGAAAAGTCTTGAACCGTATTGTAAAATTTCGTGCAGAACACACGCACAGAAAGCATCGCCGGCACCTGTTGTATCTATTGTATTTACATTGGTAAAAGCCGGGCAGCTGTCGTGCAGCGAAACATTCACACCGGAAAAGAACGCTTCGCTTCCGTCCTGCCCTTTTGTAACCGTAACCAGCGGAATATCAAAATTTGAACGCAGCCAATCAATACCGTCCTGAATTGATTCTTCACCGCTGATAAACTCCAGTTCTTCCTGTGAAATTTTCAGTACATCGCATTCCGAAAGCCCAAACAAAACTCCTTCCTTTGCTTTAGCCTCACTATCCCAAAGAGACAACCTAATGTTTGGATCAAAAGAGCGCAGCACTCCGGCTTTTTTCGCAAATTTTAGAGCAAATCTTGTAACACATAAACTATTATAACTTGTCATAGAAAGTGTTCCATAGTGAAAAATCTTTGCTCCTAAAATCAGCTTCGGCTGCACTTCAGCACTTTGGAGCATAGCATCGGCTCCCGGGTTTCTGAAAAATGAAAAATCACGTTCTCCGTCTGCTGATGTATGTACAAATGCAAGTGTTGTTCTGTGATTATTAGAAAAAACAAGATTTTCAGTTCCGATTCCCAGTTCTTCAACTCGGGAACAAAGCATTCTGCCGAGTACGTCATTTCCGACTTTACCGATAAATGAAGTAGAATGCCCAAGCTTTGCAAGCATAGCAAGAACATTACACGGAGCACCGCCCGGATTCGCTTCCATTAACCAATTTCCCTGCTCACTTGTTCCATTTTGGGTAAAATCCACCAGCAATTCACCTAATGCGACAACATCGTAATTTTTCATTTTTACACCGCCTAAAAAAGACATAACGAGCTTTTACCATATTTACCGCTAAAGGTGAATTTCATTTTATTAATTTGAAATCGATTTTAGAACAGGCGGATAAATGCCCTTTATTACAAAAAAAGACCGAGTAATTCCGATTGGAACTCAGTCTTTTCATATTGCTGCAAATAAAAATTATCAATATTTGTTTTTCCAAATTATTTATTTTTCAGCTGCAATAATTTCCAAAATTGCAGTCTTAGGCTGAACTCCTATCGTCTTATTCACAATGTTTCCATTTTTAAACAATATCAATGTAGGGATACTCATAACCCCAAATCTTGCAGCAAGAGCTTGCTCTTCATCCACATTAACTTTGCAAACCTTTACTGCGTCACATTCATCTGCAACTTCATCGATAATCGGTGAAAGCATTTTGCACGGACCGCACCAAGGTGCCCAAAAATCAATCAATACTAATCCGGACGCTTTTTCCACCTCATTTTCAAAGTTTTCTTCATTTAATTCTATTATAGTCATTTCCTGCTCTCCTTGCCTGATTAATCTTTTTTATAGGATAAAAAAAAGCGGAGAAAAAACTCCGCTTTTTTACTTATTTTTTATTATTATTCATTGCTCTTGCATTCTGCATCATTTCGCCGACACGTTTAGCCTGCAAACCAAAAACTTCAAGCTGCGCTCTGATAATTTGCGGATAAGGATTTCCGTCAGATTCGATTGCCAAATAAGGCAAAGGCATATCATCAGGCAAATCTTTCAAACTGTCACCAAAAACGCTTCTGTTTGTCACAGCACGCTTTCCGCCTACAGTCATATTGTTTTTCAAAATAGCTTCAGCCATTCGCGTCTGCAAACATGCAAAAGGTCCCAATGAAATAACACCGCATGATTCCTGCAGCGATTCTTTCAATCCGCCGGCAATAGTCAATCCTATATCACCGATAAGTTTCGGATTAACAAGCGGATTTGCAGTTTCCATAGTTTCGGCAATATCTATCGGGTCATATTCATACAATGAAGATTTCGCAAAAACCTTTTTAATATCTTTTTCGATTCCATGCTGAATTTTTCGCTTAAAGAAGAAGAAAATTCTTTCGCCCAAAGTAAACTTCACATTACCGTAATTCTTCATCTGCGTATAATCTACATAATACAGCCATTCAATCAACGGTGTAATTTTTGCGACAAATCCCATATCTGCCAATGTATTTTCAATATCCTGACGGCTGAATTGTTCATTGCGTACATACATTTCGCCGGTAATCGTAACACGGTTTGCATCACGAATGTTTTTTGTCAATTCTATTTTCTCAAGCTCAGCAGCAGTCGATTTCAATTGCTTCATCAACGACACTTTACTTTCACCGGACAATGATTTTAGAATTTTTGCCCATTCCGCTTCAAAAATTTCCAGCCCTTTCGCTCTGTCCTTCGACAACGTCATCACCGCAGAATGAATCTGTTCAAAAACATCGCCTACAATAAACGCCTTCCACACATTAAGCAGCGGCAAAAGTCCCATTCCGGCAAAACCTTTATCGGACTGCAACGTAAGTATCGCAACATCTTCGATATGATTCTTTTCAAGCAGTTTTTTAAAACCGACCTGATATTGCTCTACACGGCACGGAGCCGGATCACCTACAATAAAGAAAGCGATTTTTTCACCCGGACGGCGGCGTGTTTTAATGTATTTCATAAGCGAACCGGCAAGAACAATGTACGGCAAACATTCTTTGCAGCCGGAATTTGCCTTACCGATACCAAGTGATTCTACATCGGGATAATCGACCATATCGGCATGATAGCCATCTTTACGCAAAGCATTCACGCCGCCTTCTGTCAAGTAACGTCCCATAATCGGGAACAGGAACGTAACATCGGGATGTTTAATATCCCACAACTTACCTTTTGAATCTTTAAGCCAAACTTTTGTGCCTTTCTGAACTATTTCGGCAGCTTGGAATTTTTCATCATCCTTAACTGCGCCTGTAGCTTCCAGCTGACGGTAATAACGAATAATATCAAGTGCCGCTTCAATTCTGGTATCAAGCCCAACATCGGCAGTGTGACTGTCAAGCTCAAGCGTCAGCGACGGCTTTTTGCCCATTTCATCACGGAAATAAGGCACCAGGAAAGAATCAGGACCACAGCTGAAATTTGTAACGTAAGTTGAGAAAAGTTGCGGATTAGCTTTAACATACTTTGCTATCTGCAGCGCAATTTTACCAATTCCCCAATGCATATGCAGTCCCAAATCCTGCGTTTCAAACGGAATAAAATCATAAGGAATAACTTTGATTCCACGTGACGCAATCTTATGCGGAATTCCCATATTCGCTTCACGAGCAAGCGCATTGTACCAGCGTCCCTGAAGCACGACAGCAAAATCATCCGGATTTCTTTTCAAATCGTCAATCGCTTCTTGCCCCAGCTTGCGCGCCTTTGCAAAATACGCATTCATTTTTTCTTCGGCAAACTTAAATGCATCAACAGCTGCTTTATGATTAACGCCTATCGACTCTGCTATTTTTACAAATTCATCGCATGTAGACTGAACGTGCCCTTGGAAATCAACAATCGGTATAAGCATTTCCGGAATCTCAACATCCTTAAATGCCTGTTTTAAATAATACGGTTCGCCCTGTACAAAAACGCACGCTTTATTATTTTCCGCATCTCCGTGTACCGGAATATGCATTATATGCGGCATAAAAATATAATCCGGTTTGCGTTTAAGCAAATCATCAAACGCACCGTGGGCAATTTCTGCCGGATAACAGAACGCTGCTTTGCGCTTTTCACGCCCTTCGATTGTAACAGAATCGGAAAGTATTACTTTATATCCCAATTGATCCCAAAAGTTAAAGTACAAAGGATAAAGCATATTGGTTAAAAATGTTCTGTTGATACCGATAACTTTTGAATTTTCATTTGCAAGCCCACACGGTTTGGCAAATTCTTCAAAGAGCATTTTCTCCCTTACAGCAACCAAATCAAGCTTTTGCGCATCGTATTCCACATTCAAACGCATATTGTAATATTTGTTGCAGGCTCCTCCGAACGGGATTTTTTCGCCCTCCAGTTCCATCATGTTAATCTGGCATTTTCTGTCGCATTTTTCTTTTCCGCCGGCACATGTAAATGACGGAAGATATTTTATTTCACGAGTGTATAATGTTTTGAGGTTAAATTCTTTTTCCTCAAGAAAATGTTTATCAAGACGCTTCTTTACTTCATAAGCACAGCCGAATGCCCCCATCAAACCCGGATCCGGCGGTACGATAATCTTAGTATTAAGCAGTGAAGCCATTGCAGTAGGAACAGCTTTATCACGGCAAACGCCGCCCTGCATGAAAATTTTCTTTCCGTAAGGACGCGCACCGCGCACTCGGTTGTTGTAGTTCAAACAAATTGAATATACAAGTCCGGCTACAATATCATTTTTATCAATGCCTTCCTGAAGCGCTGTTGCAATATCGGATGATATAAATGCAGAACATTGGTCATTAAAATTAGGCGGCTGCGTAGAGGCAAACGCCATTCCCACAATCTGTGGAATGTCAATATTCAAAGCTTCTTTCGCTGCTTCTTCCAAGAAGCTTCCGGTACCGGCAGAACAAGCTTCGTTCATTGCATAATCGGACGGAATTCCCTGTGTTACGTAAGTATATTTTGCATCCTGTCCGCCAATCTCGAAAATTGTATCAACATCCGGATCAAAATAAACGCTGGCAGTAGCATGACAAATAATTTCATTATAAATAGCCTGCGTCATTGCATGTATACCGACGATATGACGACCGGAACCTGTAGTTCCCATGCCGACAATTTTTACATTAGTTCCGTTAAGCTGCTTTTCAATCGCGCGGTAACATTCCTTTGCCGCACCGATAGGGTCGCCGTTTGTACGCAAATAACAGTCTGCCAAAATCGCATCGTCGGATTTTCTCATTAAAACAGCTTTTGTTGTCGTAGAACCAATATCCACACCGAGAATACAAACATCGCCCTCTTTGGCAGTTCCGCGCTGCGGTTTCTTAAATTCCACAAGATGTTCCGCTTCAGTAAGAGGTCTTAAAAAATCAAACGATGAAACATCTTTCTTAAACAATTCATTTTCAGCCGGAAATTTCTTTGTTTCATGATCAGCAGCCCACACTGCGGCACCGTAAGCTTCAAAACAATCGCTTGCATCCGGAATGTACAATTTATCCACACTTTGGCGCACACATTCTACAATCGGGCGAACTTTGGAAATTCCGCCGGTCAAAACTATATTCTTACGTTCTAGTGAAGTAAGCAGTTCGGTAATTTTTGCAGCCATCATTTTACACAAACCGTCTACAACATGTGTTTTTTCAATACCTTTGTTCAGCGCATGTGTACAGTCGGACTTACAGAACACGGAACAGCGTCCTGAAATATTATAAGCATTGTCCGCATTAAATTCTTTGTCTATTACATCATCAATCGTTAGTGCCATACGACCAAGCTGCTGAAGGAAAAACGCCCCAGTGCCGGATGCACATTTGTTTCCCGTAAAAACATTTTTTATTTTCCCGTCTTTATCAATTTGGTAAACAAGAATCGTTTCACCGCCGGCACTTACTAAAGCTTCGTAATCCGAATTATCTTTTATCAATACTTTTGCGGCACATTCAACCGCTTCCGGCTCTGTAATCGTTGTAAGATTAACAAAGTTTTTAAACTTTCGTCCAGTAACGGCTACTCTGTCAATTGTTGAAATATCAACATCTTTCAGAATATCTTGAAATCCTTTTTTTGAATCACCGTCATGAAAGACTTTTTTTCTGCATAATTCCTTAATTTGATTTTTATCGGTAACTTCCAGCACTACAGCTGAAACCGTCGACGCACCGATACAAACTCCTAATGTTTTCATATTTTCCCAATCCTCTAACTTTTATTGCTTAATTTGTTCAAAGCAAAATTTACATTTCTATAGAATAAAAAGTGTTGAATGTAAAGTTATAAAAATTACTCGAAGCTTAATTTTACATATTTTCACGTATCACGGTAAAAACGAGTTTTACACTAATTAATTGTCATGACAGCTATATTACTTGTATACACATTAGCATATTCACTCGCTCTTGAATCAGATTCTTTAGGATATACAGCGTAAATTGTTTTAGAACTGTAACATCTCATATAAATGACGTACCGCAATTCCGAATTTGGTGACGCAAGTAATACTCTAGGCACTGCTATAACACATTTACCGTTTTTGTTTACTTCAAATTGTATTCCGGCAGATACAGATTCAATCCAGTTGCCACCATTTACACTGAAAAATTTTGCAGTTCCGCTGACATCAGAATCAAAAGATATTTTCAAGAAATGGCTAAGTGGTTCATGACTGAGTTCAAAAGTCGGCTGCGCATTATCTTCTGTCTCATTAAGATGATCTGCCGGCTTAATTCCGTACTTAGTTTTATTACCGGCGGCACCGCTTGATTTCATCGCAATGCATAAAGCGTTAGTGCCTTCGGAAAACTGCTGCACCTCTTGTGATTCATAACCAAAGTAAATAAAGTTATCATCATAAGTTGCGTAAATATTTTTTCCAGATACGCCGCTGCCAGATACTTTATTCTCGTCTCTAAGCACAGAATCAAGCGATACACCGTCTAAAACAGGATAGATTTTCCAAGATACACTTGTCGGCGTTGTTTTCGCCTGCCATATTGCTCTGTCATCGGAAAATGTCTCCGATGTTCCGCCGATAACATCGACAGCATAAGAATATCCGCTGTTAGCTTTGTTTTCTATCGAAATTTTTTCTTCGACAGGAAAAACTTGGCTCCAAGAATCATCGCTGCTGCCTTCTTTTACTCTATACATATAATACCGACAGTCACTGACCGTAATGACTTGTGTTGAACCGACAGCCATAAAGTCAACCACTCCGGAAAGTTTCGCAACCGGGCTTGTCACCACGCTCCAAGAAATATTTTCATCCGTAGTTTCATTAAGTATATTTTTTCCGGTTATTGTAAGTTTAAAATCTCCGATTTTATCGGCAGTTCCGGAAATTTTTCCTGCTCCGTTAGTTAATTCAACATCAGCAGAAGCTTCATCATTCAATACATAAGAACATGACGCTAAATTATCACCTGAAACATCAATATTTATAGCTGTACCTATCTTTACAATCTGATTCGGAATACCGCTGATATTCAGTTTTACATCGGCAGCTATAGTCCAAGAAAAAGTTTTCTCTTCACTCTTTATTCCGCTCTCATTTTCACACCAAATTCTGAATGTATACATTCCGTCTTTTAAATCGCTGAAATCGGCATGTAAATCAGAAATATCGCCTGTTAAATCTCCGAGTTTCCAACCACCTTTTACTGCAAAATCATTTGTTTCAAAATTTACGGTAATGTCTCGTGATGTGCTGACAATGCTGCCATCTGCTAAATCTTCATTGGCTCCGGTTATCTTACCTGTTAATTTAGTAACCACAGCTTTTTGAACCGCATTCGGAAAAGTTTCCTTATAGGTATCTGCCAAAAATGGATTATTATAACAACCGATCAACAGCATTATTAAAGGAAGAAAAAGCTTTCTCATTCTCATATCAGACTCCTTGAAAGTTTTATTTCCAACATTGCCTAAAACAAAAATTTTTTATCATTGCCGTGCAATTCATCCGACACGGTAATATATTTCAATGTAATACAATGCTTTGCAGAAAAAAATTCACGTGTCAAGCACGAGAACGACCCGAAAAAAGTACGGGGCTTCCGCCAAACATTGGAATCACAAAACAATTCATAATGACATCAAAATTCGACAGTTTTCGCTATTAAAAAAAGTTAAGGCTGCCAAAAGACTTTTAAGATAATCATATCTTATAAAAATCTCTTGTACAGCCCCGACTTAAAAAATGCATTTATCTACGCTTTTATAAGATCTTTTGCTTTCTGGAAAATATTTTCCTTATTAATACCGAAAACTTTTGCCAAATCTTCCGCTTTAGCAGAAATTCCGAATCGGTCAACAGAAACATGATCGCCTTCAAAACCAATATATTTGTACCAATAAGTCGACATTCCGGCTTCTACCATAAGTCTTTTCTTTATTGATGAAGGCAAAACGCTTTCCTTGTATTCTTCGGACTGTCGTTCATACAGCATTGAAGAGAAGAAATTTACAACACGCACGGAGTAACCTTCTTTTTCCAAAAGTTCCGCAACTTGCAGACTTGGGAAAACTTCAGAACCTGTTGCCATAATAATCAGATCAATATTCTTAT
This sequence comes from Spirochaetales bacterium, assembly GCA_050872545.1. Taxonomy (GTDB): domain Bacteria; phylum Spirochaetota; class GWE2-31-10; order GWE2-31-10; family GWE2-31-10; genus RGIG8597. The sequence goes on from JBNMHA010000018.1 coordinate 21,267, forward strand.
GCTTTTCTTTCTTGATTATGTAAGCTCCGTGTTCTGCATTTTTGCAGCTTTCATATTTACTGTAGTCAATTACAGGCACTTTCTGACGAGTTGTAATAATTACGCTCGGAGATGTTTTTGATTTTAGCGCAATTTCCCAGGCAATTTTAGTTTCTTCCGGATCTGCCGGACGCATAACATTAACATTCGGCATTAAACGCAGATTTGTAAGATGTTCCACCGGATGATGTGTCGGACCATCTTCACCTACAAATATTGAATCATGTGAAAACAAGAATATTGACGGTATACGCATTAACGCTGCCATACGAATAGACGGTGTCATATATGTAGAAAATGCCAGAAACGTTCCGCAAATAGGCAGAATTCCGCCGAATAAATACATACCGTTTATCATAGTTCCCATTGCATGTTCCCTAATACCGTACTGAACGTTGTATCCCAAATAATTTTCACTGCTGATAACGGAATTATCTTTAATCATTGTCATTGTGGAGCTTCCCAAGTCGGCACTTCCGGAAACCACATATTCAACATCTTTAAGAATTGCATTTAAAACTGTATTAGCAGCATTTCTTGTCGCAATAGAATCACCGACTTCAAAGCTCGGTAAATTTTTAAAGCAGCTGTCCGGAATCTGACGGAGGAAAGTTTTCTCCCAATCCTCTTTAAGTTCCGGGTAAGCTTTTCCCCAAGCCGCAAAAAGCTTTTTCCATTCTTCATGTTCGGCTTTCCATACTTTGCGGCGGTCGTCAAAGTACGCAACAGCTTCCGGGTCTACATAGAAATCGCTCGTTACGCCCATTGCCTCTTTTGCCGCAGCAGCTTCCTCTGCCCCCAAAGGCGCACCGTGACATTTGTTAGTTCCCTGTTTTTGCGGCGCACCTTTTCCGATTATCGTATTCATTATAATGATAACAGGTTTGTTTTCCTGCAAACGAACATTTTCCGCTTGGTCAAACGCATTTTTCAATGAATCAAAATCATGCGCTTCGCTTTCAAGCACAGCCCAGTTCTGTGACTCAAATCGTCCGCGAATATTCTCGGTAAAGCAAATATCAGTGCTTCCTTCAATTGAAATTTTATTGCTGTCATAAATGAGAATCAAATTATTCAATTTTAAATGCCCGGCAAGCGAACATACTTCATAACTTAATCCTTCCATTAAGTCACCGTCACCAACCAAACAGAAAATTCTGCTTGTCATAATAGGGAAACCTTCTCTGTTGTATTTTGCAGAATGACGTTTACCGGCAAGTGCCATACCTACCGCATTGCCAAGCCCTTGCCCAAGCGGTCCGGTAGAAGTTTCTACACCCGGAGTCCAGCCGTATTCAGGATGTCCCGGAGTGTTTGATTTAAACTGTCTAAACGACTTTATATCATCTAAAGTAACGCCGTACCCTGCAAGGTGCATTAAAGAATACAGCAACATTGAACCGTGTCCTGCTGAAAGTACAAAACGATCGCGGTTAAGCCAACTCAACTCTTCCGGGTTATGATGCATTACCTCGCCCCAAAGGTAAGCTCCTATATCAGCACATCCCAAAGGCAGTCCGGGATGTCCGGATTTTGCTTTTTCTATAGCATCAATAGCCAAACATCGAATAGTTTTTGCCGATGCTTCCAGTCCAGCATAATTCATTTTTATCTCCTGCATATTTTTTCTGATAAAATTCCGTGTATATTTCGGAAAACGCCTGAATAGTAACAAAAAAGGCTCTCTTTTACAATCAAATCACCTTAAAAGAATTCACCCAGTCACAAAACATTTGTATAATGTGATACTTTTATTTTTTATGTGAACATCTTCACAAGAATTATTGACTGAATGAACAAGATAGATTATTATGCTGAATGTTTAACTGAATATAAAAGCAATTTTATACTTTAATCTTTAAATTCAGTTTAATTGAAAGAATATTAAAATTCACAAACTGTATAAGGAGAAAGAATGATTACAAATAAAAAGAGTATACTGCGCTTATCAAGATATAAAAAAGCACTGACAAGACTGCATTCGATGGGATTTAAAAAAGTTTTTTCTGATAATCTTGCCGATGCAATAGGAGTTACTCCGTCACAAGTCCGCAAAGATTTCTCCATATTTGATTTGTCCGGTCATAAAAAAGGCGGTTATTTAATTGACGATTTAATCCATAAAATAAATAAAATTCTCGGAAAGGAAGAAGTTGAAAAAGTAATCATTGTAGGCTGCGGAAATATCGGAACTGCACTGATGAGATACAACGGTTTTGAAAAAGAATTTATTAAAATCGTTGCCGGGTTCGACAACAATCCTTCAAAAATCAACAATTATACACAAATACCGATTTTGCCGATTGAAGAAATGCACGACTTTATTATAAAGGAAAAAATTCGTACCGCCGTGCTTGCAGTTCCGGATCAGGCTGCGCAAAATATTGTAGATATGCTGGTAAATGCTGGTATAAAAGGCGTTATGAACTTTTCTCCGCTGTATCTTCGTGTTCCGGAAGATTTCATTATTTCAAATGTCAACTTAGAAGTAGAGCTGGAGGGCGTAATCTACTTTGTAAATGCAATGCAGAATTCTTCGGAAAACAACAATGAATGATGAATTTACATTAAGATTCAAACTTCAGAAAAAAGAATGGTTTCGCTGTATGATGTGCAGTGATTTTATTTTCAGCGGTAAAATATTGCGGTATTTGATACCGGTTTTGCTGCTTATTTTCATTGCCGGATTTCAGTTCTTTCGGTACAAAAGCATTGGTAATGCTGTAATGCTGCTTGGAGTTTCACTTTTTTATATATGTGCAATACTCGTTTCATTTTTCATAACGGCAAATAAACAGTTTAATGAATATCATGCTGAGGAAGAAATTTGGCAGCTGAACAACTGCGGAATATCAGGCAAAATCTTTGGCGAAGAATCTTTTACAGCTTGGCAAGATATTTTCAAATGCGAAATCACTAAAAACTTCATTTATTTATATGTAAACTCTTTGCTGCCTGTTTATTTGCCGCGCGGCTCTTTCAGCAATGAAGCATTCGAGTTTATGATAAAAAAAATCAGCGAACAATAAACAGCTGCTTATTGTTCGTTTTGATTGATTCGGTACATCAGCACCAATCGTTTGTTCTGCAAATTTCCGGCTCAATTCACTTTAAAATCTAAGTCAGTCACCGCGTCTGCCGATTTCAAAACATACAATAAATACAAACCCGGAGAAAACCGCAATGTGTGCAAAATGCTACAAATGTTTCAGACCGCTAAAGTCATGCTACTGCAAATACATTACTCCTATACCCGCAAAATCAAAATTTATATTCCTAATGCATCCAAAAGAAGCTTATAAGCAAAAAACAGGAACGGGGCGGCTTGCAAGTCTGTCACTGAAAGATTCAGAAATTATTATAGGAATAGATTTTACAGATAATAAGCGGCTTAATAACCTTTTGGCTGATTCTCAATATTTTCCGATTCTGCTTTATCCGGGCAATGACGCATTGACTGCCGAATCGGAAGTTCTGAAAAATGCGGCAGAACACAAAAAGCTTTTGGTGATTGTAGTAGATGCGACTTGGCTTATTGCAAAAAAGATGATAAAACTAAGCAAAAATTTGCAAAAGCTACAAAAAATTTCCTTTCTTCCGTCAGCCGGTTACCATTCGCAGTTTCGGTTTAAAAGACAGCCTGCCGCAGATTATCTTTCCACGATAGAGTCATGTTATTATCTGCTTAATGAGTTTAAGCAAAACGGGCTTGAAGATAATTCTGCCTCATTTGAACCACTTATGGATATTTTTCACAAAATGGTTGATTTCCAATTGGAAAGCCACAAAGAGCGCGAGAAACAAGGAATTCCGAGCCGCTACCAAAATGCCGGCGTACAAGCTGCAAAACATGAAAAACAGCGTAACTTTGAAGAAGCAATTAAAAAGTTAAATTAAAAATTAATGTCTCTGTCGCGCAAACCAAGCAAATAGAGAATTCCGTCAAGCCCGACAGTAGAAATAGAATGTGAAGCATTTTTTTTAACTATCGGTTTCGCATGAAACGCTATTCCCAAACCGGCAAGTTTCAGCATTGGCAAATCATTCGCTCCGTCACCTACCGCTATAACCTGTTCCAACTGTATTTTTTCCTTTTTCGCAAGCTCTTTCAGCAGAAACGCCTTTCTTTCTCCGTCGACAATTTCGCCCAAATGTCTCCCCGTAAGCTTTCCGTCATTTATCTCCAATTCATTTGCAAATACATAATCAAGCCCGAAACGTTTTTGCAATGCCTTGCCAAAATATGTAAAGCCACCGGAAAGAATCGCTATTTTGTATCCCAACGCTTTAAGTTGAGCAATCAAGCGGTCGGCTCCGTCGGTAATCGGCAAATTATCAGCAATATCCAGCATTACATCTTCATTCAGCCCTTCCAGCAGCGCAACACGGCGGCGGAAACTTTCTTTGAAATCAATTTCCCCACGCATTGCCGATTCAGTAATTTCATGAACTTTGTCACCAACTCCGTGTCTGCGCGCAAGTTCGACAATTACCTCTGTTTGAATAAGCGTAGAATCCATATCGAAGCAGACAAGCCGACGATTGCGGCGAAAAATATCATCCTTTTGAAATGCAATATCAAGCCCATAATTTTGCGAAATATCAAGAAAACCTGCCGTAACCTGCTGAATATCAAGAGGTTTTCCGCGCACCGAAAGTTCAATACATGATTTTGCATGTTGATGATTTTCTACATCGGACAGCGGAATTCGTCCGGATAAACGCATTATAAGGTCAATATTAAGCCCTTGTTTATAAATAATTTCAGTTACTTCCGAAATCTGGCGTGCGGTAATTTTCTCTGCAAGCATTGTGATTATGTATCTGTCTTTTCCCTGCAAACTTACCCACTGCGAGTAACTTTCCGGTGTAACAATCTCAAAATCAATGTGAATATGCAGCGTATACGCTTTGAACAACAAATCTTTCAATACCGAGCGGTTCGGCTCATTTTCTGCAGGAAATTCGGCAAGTATCCCAAGCGACAATGTATTATGAATGACAGCCTGTCCCATATCGAGAATATTTATGTTGTTCTCTGCAAGAATTGAAGTAATCGCCGATGTAAGTCCCGGTTTATCTTCTCCCGAAATCTTTATAAGAAATATTTCATTCTGCATAATAATCTCCTTGATAAAAATCTGCGTAAATTACCGAATCGGCAGTCAATGTAGCACAAAATAAATTATTTGTTTTAGGTCAACTCCGTATTTTATAGATTACTTTTACACTTGACAGTTTTTTTTTTTTTTTACATGTAGTCTAATTATTTCAATCATATTATGGGCTTTAATCTATTAATTTTATTGGAGATAAAATGAAAAAGATTTTTTTAGTTCTATTACTATTTTTGTGTTCTTTTAATTTCATCTTTGCACAAGATACAGAAGACGTAGAAGAAGAAAGTGTAGAAGAAGAAAGAATAAAAATAGGATTTGCTAGTTTTGAAAATAAAGCAATTGCCGTTCAAAAGACTAAGCGATACTATGAAAACGGTTATGCTGAAATAAAATTCAACTTAGATGCTTTTATAGATATGATTCAAACTGCTCTGGTAAAAACACGTCGGTTTGACGTAATTGAAAGAACTAGACTGGATGCAATTCTCGAAGAACAAGGACTTGGAGTTGACGGAATCGTAGACAAGGAACAAGCTGCAGCAACCGGTAAAATAGCCGGTGTTAATTTTATTCTAATGGGAACTGTTACAAAATGTGGTTTTACAGAGAAACCGATCAAAATCAAAAATTTTGAACAGACACAAAAAATTATCGAATTTGCTGTAGACTTTAAACTTACCGATGTTCACACAGGTCGAATTGTTTTGGCTGATTTTGTAGAAGTAAATGACGTAAGCTCGGCTTCAACAAAAGGCAACTCGTATCAATCTGAAACAACAAGTGAAAATTACATTGCAAATGTAATGCGAAAAGCAAGTCTACAGTCTGCATTCCTCATCGCAAACGCAATTGTTCCGGTACAAATATCTGCTGTAAGTGGGAAAAAAGTAAAGATTAACTACGGTCACGGTTTCGTAGAGCCAAAACAAATTTACAAAATTTTCCCAAATGATGAACTTGGTGACGGCTGGGATGTCGGATTTGACGAAGTTGCACGTATCAAAATACGTACAGTAGCACCTGCTTTTGCTGTCGGCGAAATTATAAGCGGTGAGGCTGATTCTGTAATGGAAGGTTGTTCTTGTTTAAAACTTACGCCGGATGAAGAAAAAGAATACGAAGATAATGAAAAAATTGAGAAAAACAAAGCTTTGGGAAAAAGATTTGGATATTAATTAAGGAGATAATGAGATGAAACGCAAATTTTTAGTTAGTTTAATGTTTTTATTTACAGTCGCATTTTACTCTTTCGCACAGGAAGAAAAAGCCGTAATCGGATTGGGAGAAGTTACGACTTCTATAAAAAATGACAACGCCTATTCTGCCGCTAAAAAACTTCAATCATATTTATCAGGAGCATTAGTTAAATCTAATCGCTTTAGTGTAATGGAAAGAAGTTCCGAAGAAATCAATAAATTGTCAGAAGAATCAATGATGCAGGAAAATTCACTGCCATCATTATCAGGTTTAAATTTTCTTTTAATTTCAAAAGTTGTTGATTTTGAACAAAAAACACAAGATGTAGCCATAATGGGTGTAGCTACTTCAAAAGAAATTGTTACTTTAGGACTTGAAGTAAAATTTGTTGATGTAGCAACCGGCAGAATCGTCCTTTCAGAAACATTGCGCAGCAATCTTGACGGTAATAAATCAGCTATGACAATGTTTGGCGGCGGTGAAGGAAAAAAGGAAGATTTGGTTGCTGTTGCAGCTGAAAATGTTTCAAATGAATTAGTCGCTAAGATAATTGACAAACTTTATCCGTCATTAGTTTTGAATGTTTCAAAAAACGGCGTTATAATGATACCTAACTTAAACTATGAAGAAGGTAATGTTGTCGATATTTTTGAATTAGGTGAAGAAATTATCGATCCTTACACTCTTCAACCAATCGGTCAGGAAGAAACTCTTACAGCAAAAGCAATTGTATTTGAAATTAACAATGCAATAGCAAAGATAATGATAGATCCAGCTAACTTAAAATTCAAAAAGGCTGTAATTGAAAAAGGAATGCTTGTAAGAAAAGCTACTGATAGAGATGTAACAAAAGCCACTATTAATAAACTGAAACGACTTTCAGCAAAAAAATAATTATCTTTCATTTTAATTTGCCTCTATAAAAGTAAAGCTGTGACATTACGTTTTGTAGCTGTCACAGCGTTTTAAAATCAGTAACAGCCACACAAAATTTGTCGTATGTGATGTCATTCCCGGCAACTTTTGGTCTTATGTCATCTTCGGGCTTGCCCCGATAATCTACCGTTCGGTAGAATAAAACCTTACAATTAATCAACAACAAACATAAACAAAAAAAACCGAGAATTTTAAAAAATTCCCGGTTTGTATTAAAACTAACTAGTTAGTTAGCTGATGAAAAAACTAGAACTTTAAATCAACAGTTTTATTCACCAATCTCTTTTTTCAAGATTTTATATAAGTTATATAAATGTTTATCCACTATGGAAGCTGGATACTCTTTAAATAAAGGATCAGAAGTTGTAATATCCCTATATACATGAGGTAATTTTTCAACAGCTTTTCCCATATAATAAAGAATTTTAACAAGATTTGTTTCTGTTTTTGTATAATCTTTTTTTAATAAGGCACGTATTAATCTACAGTTCGTTATACAAGTATCAAATTGCAAATAATATTGAGTTAAAAGACGACGCTGAAAATGCAGTTTCTCGGAGTCTTCTTTTTTATCATCATCAAAATCTTTACAAAAACGTAAATAATACTTATCTTTTATCTTGGAGAAATCTTTATTGCAATCATCAATAAAAAAATCAGTTATATCCTTCAATGCTCGTGCAAATTCATAATTACGATATTCCGATATTAAACTTGTGTATAATTGAATCCACATAATAATTTTAGGAACTCTAATTGCAATATACGCATTTATGAATAATGAAACTATACTTAAAAAATCCGAAAATCCCATTTATATCTCCATAATAGCACTAGTATAAATCTTATATAATTCTTTTACTGTATCTTCAGCTATCGTTTCTTCACTGTGTACTCTTATATTATTATTAGATATTTCTTTTGTATTATTATTATATACTTCTTTAGAAACTGTTTTTATTTTTCTACATTCTTCATC
>JBNMHA010000019.1:0-29520 GCA_050872545.1 Spirochaetales bacterium
CCCAGAACTCGTTTTACCTCACAGGCTTTTTCATTAAAAATCAAATCTTTCCATTTAGAATACTCCATCAAGCGAATATTCTTCTTCTTTGATAAAATTTCAAAAGCACCTTCCGTAAACTTTTCCGCAATAATTATCTCCAGAAAAATCTTAGAAAGAAGCTCGGCCGTATCTTCTTTTACAATTCCTTTCATTGCCACAATTCCGCCAAATATCGACATTGAATCGCCTTCATAAGTAGCTTTAAAAGATTCATAAACACTGCTGCGTGTTGCCGCACCGCACGGATTTGAATGCTTTACAGCGACGCATGATTCATTATCCAAATCGGCAAGAATACGAAGTGCACCGGAAATATCCGCTATATTATTGTAGCTTAGTTCCTTTCCATGCAGTTTTCCTTCTGTAAAGAAGTTATGAACTCCGGAATTATCGCTTTCAACAAAATACGCTGCATTCTGATGAGGATTCTCACCGTAGCGCATCTCAATATTTTTTTTCAAATTAAGAGAAATTTCATTTTCCAATTGTTCCATTCCAATTACCTCATACATATAAATTGCTTCCTTATACAGTTTTTTTAATTTAAAGTCATCAATATCTTCATTATTAAAGAAATAAAGCTGCTAATTTCCGTTTCAGTATTTTTTTATAAAAACATTGTCACAAAGTTTATTTTTAATTAATTTAGGTTCTGCTCACAACAAAAAATTTGACAATGAAATTAACGGAGTGTATATACCGTTTAAAATGCCATTTAGGTTTAAAGAGGATATTAAGTGGATACACAAGTAAAAGAAATTCATGCAAAAGTAGAAAAAGAGGTTTCTACTATAGAAGCAATTCAAAATGAAATGAATAAAATCATTGTAGGTCAGCGCGAAATGATCGAAGGACTTCTGGTAGGTCTGTTCTGCGGCGGACATATCCTTGTAGAAGGTGTTCCCGGACTTGCAAAAACTTTGGCTATAAGCACACTTTCAAAAGTTGTAGATTTAGATTACAAAAGAGTTCAGTTTACACCGGATTTGCTGCCCTCTGATATTACTGGAACTTTGATTTACAATCAGAAATCCGGCGATTTTGAACCTAAAAAAGGCCCGATATTTGCAAATCTTATACTTGCAGACGAAATAAATCGTGCTCCGGCAAAAGTTCAAGCTGCTCTTTTGGAAGCGATGCAGGAAAAACACATTACAATTGGTGATGTTACTTATGCACTTCCAAAACCTTTTATGGTAATGGCGACTCAAAACCCTGTAGATCAAGAAGGAACTTATGCTCTTCCCGAAGCGCAGGTGGATCGTTTCATGATGAAAATTAAAATCACTTATCCTAAAAAGGAAGAAGAAAAAATAATACTGGATAGAATGATGGACAATGCGGACATTCCACTGAACTGCATTGTTTCAAAAGAAAAAATTATGCAGCTGAATAATTTGGTAAATGAAATCTACATCGGCGACAGAGTAAAAAATTATATTGTCGATATTGTAGATGCTACTCGTCATCCGGAAACTTATGGCTTGAAAATTAACAATCTTATTAATTATCCGGCTTCTCCGCGTGCAAGTATTTTCCTTGCCCGTGCAGCAAAAGGCTTTGCGCTTATCAACGGAAGAGGTTATGTTACTGCCGATGATATTAAAAATGTAAGCATGATGGTTCTGCGCCACAGAATTCTGCTAAGTTACGAAGCGGAAGCAGAAGGTATTTCTCCGGAAGACGTAATTACAAAAATTTTCAATTCTGTCGTGGTTCCGTAAATGAATAAAGACAAAACAGAAAAAATACCTGAAGAACTTTTCAAGAAAGTAAGAAAAATCGAACTTCATACCAAGAAACTGGTAAATGCTATGTCATCTGGCGGTTACACATCGGTATTCCGTGGACAAGGTATGGAATTTGAAGAAGTGCGGGAGTACAGTGCCGGTGATGATTACAGAAAAATTGACTGGAATGTTACCGCAAGGCACAACACTCCGTATGTAAAGCGTCACCGTGAAGAGCGTGAACTAAACGTAATGTTGCTTCTTGATGTTTCCGGGTCACTGAACTTCGGTTCATCATTCCAAACCAAGCGCAATGTTCTTGTGGAAACAGCCGCACTTCTTGCTTTTACTTCACTTTTCAACCAAGACAAAATCGGTTCGATTTTCTTTACCGACCGCATTGAACAATTCTGTTATCCGTCAAAAAGCAAGAATGCAATTTTAAGAATGATTCGCGATATTTTGTTTTTTCAGCCGCAAGGAAAAGGAACAAATATTAATTTGGCACTCGATTACGCAGTTTCAAACATGAAGCATCGCGGAATCATTTTTGTTTTTTCTGATTTCCTTTCAGATATTGATAGTTCCAAACTTTTTATTGCCTCACGCAAGCATGATATTATTCCTATTATTATAGAAGATAATTTTGAGTTTCCCGGAAAAAACATCGGCTTAATCGACATGATTGACAATGAAACTGGTGAAAAAATGCTTGTCGATACAGGAAGCAAGGCATACAAAAATTTTCTCGATGAACGCTTGCAGCACAAAGAAGCATTTTTAAATGAATTAAGAAAATATCACATTGAACCAATATGCATCAATACAACCGAATCGGCAGAAAAACCGATACTCACTTATTTCCATAAACGAAAACAAAGGCACTGATTATGAAAAAAAAGTATCTTCTGATTACCGCAGCATTATTTATTTTCGCAGCACTTTTTGCTGAGGGAAAAAAAATTGCCGATAACTTTTCATTGAACAAAAACGAAATTAAACTGGGTGAAAAAATCAGTTTCCAATTTTCAATAGCAGCAAACGATAAAGCCGAAAAATACGAAATTCTCACAGAAGAATTTACCGTTACCCAACCGGTTGAGCTTCTTTCCGTCAATTACAAAAAACTTTCCGACAATACAACACTTGTAAGCGGTGAAATCACATCTTTTGTATCAGGAGAATTAAAAGATATAAAAATGTCTGTTCCTGTTTCATTTTCCGACGGCACTGTAATAATTTTCTCAACGGAAAATCAAACTTTCAACGTTGCGCCGGTATTTACTGCGGAAGAAGAAGAGGCATTAAAAAAAGTAGAAGATCCGTCAACCATTGAGCTGCGTTCACCGTTGCCACAAGAAAAATTCCGACTGTATTTTGAAAATTGGCTGATACTGATTCTTGTAATTGTCATTTTGGCAATTGCCGCGGTTTTAATTTATCAGCATGTTATCAAAAAACTTCATTCAAAAACTTCTGATAATGAAAAGGAAACTGATCCACTGGATAAATTGTCCGCTTATGAAAAGTTTTTGTTCATGATGGAAAATAACTGCAAATATTCTGCCAACCGCAAAGAAACAGAAATAAAACTGTCCGGAATGAGCAGCGCATTGAAAGAACTTATAACGCAAACATTTAACTTTGAAACTACGCAGAACGCAAAATCAGAAACGACACGTGAACTTTTGTATTCTATGCGCCGGGAAAACATCGACGATGTACTGATTTCAAATATTGGGGCGGTTTTCAACTCTATGGATATGGTAAAATTCGCAAAAGCCAGCATTGACCAAAAGGTTTTCAATGATTACGTGAAAAACATCCGTGAATTCGGCAGCAAAATAAATGAAATTGGTAAAAAAGGAGCTGAAAATGAAAACGTTAAGGTTTGATAATATTTTAGGCTTCTTATTTTTTCTGTTGCCTATTCTTACATTGCTATACTATATTTTTTCTGAAAAAATTATCAAACACGGAGCTCTTGTCAGTGCGATTTCCGGCTTCAGGCAAAAAAAATCTTGGCGTGTAATAGCACACTACGCAAGTGTTGTCTTACTGTTTGCCGGTCTTTTTGTCATTGCATTCAGCCTTACCAGACCACAGTACGGCATTCAGCGCGAAAAAATCATTTCCACCGGTATTGACATTGTAATTGCACTTGATACATCGCCTAGTATGCTGATAAAGGATTACAAAAACAATACACGTATTAATGTAGCAAAAGGAATTCTTTCTGATTTTGTAGAAAAGCGAAAAAACGACAGAATAGGCATCGTTGTTTTTTCAACAAACTCGATGATAAAATCTCCGGCTACAACAAATACAAATCTGCTGAAACGAATAATTTCAAAAATTGAGATTGACCCGCGCAGAGAAGGAACTACATCAATCGGTGTAGGAATGGCAAGCGCAATCAATCGTCTTATAAAGCTAAAAGACAATACTGAAAATAAATCGAAAATTCTGATTCTTGTAACCGACGGAAAAAATAACTCCGGAGAAATCACTCCGCAGGCTGCAACGGATATGGCAAAGCAATTTGGAATAAAAGTTTATACGGTAGGAATAGGAAGCAGTGAAGAACTTGATTTTGAACTTTTGGGAAACATTGCAAAAGGTACCGGCGGAAAGTTCTTTCATGCATCTACATCCAATAATATAGAAGAAGCTTTTGCCGAAATAAACCAACTTGAAAAACAAAAAATCGAAACAGTAAATTTTACACGTTTTAAGAGCATAGGCTACCCAATTGCAGCAATAGGCGGATTGCTGTTTTTACTCGGCTTATGCGGTTACTCGTTCCTGTTTAGGAGATTGCACTGATGTTTGAAAATGCCAAATTATTCTATTTGTTTCTGCTGCTTCCGTTTTTAGTCGGACTGTTTATTTTTTTTAATTTTTATTTCAAAAAGTCTGCGAAAAAACTTGCCGGTGATAATATAGACACGATTTTGCCCTACTACACCGAAGGACAAAAATGGATTTCGCTGCTGTTTTACACAATCGGCTTCAGTTTGCTGATTATTGCATTGGCACGTCCACGCTGGGGAATTGAAAATATCAGCACCGACTTAAAAGGTCGCGATGTTCTTATTATGATTGATGTTTCATATTCAATGGCAGTTCCCGATGTAGTTCCAAACCGAATGGAACTGGCTAAAAAATACATCAATGAACTTTTGGAAAGCGGAACAGAAGACAGAATCGGTCTAATGATTTTCAGTTCGGACAGCGAACTGCTTGTTCCGGTAACTCACGATTATGCGGCAGTTTCTTTTTTTGTGGAATCAGTATATCCGGGCATGATAGGAAAAGGCGGAACTGATATAGGAAATGCCCTTGTTGCCGGAATAAAATCTTTTGATGATACCGACTTTTCTAATAAAATGATTGTTTTAATCACCGACGGAGAAGACTTGGAAGGCAAAGTCAAAAACAACGAAGCATTTATAAAAGATTCAAATATCCGTATTTTCACAGTTGGAATCGGTACAAAAAACGGCGAACCAATTCCGCTGCGCAATGATAAAGGTGAAATAGAATCTTATGTCAAAGCCCCCAACGGAACGCATGTTGTAAGCAAGCTCGATGAAGCTCTTTTGTCAAAAATTGCAGAAATTACCGGCGGAAGTTACATGCGCACAGGCGGAAAGTCCGGAGAACTAACCGACTTTATAAGCCGAATAAAAAATGTGAAAAGCAAAGATTACGATAAAACCGATTTTACTCAGAAGAAAGACCAATATGTAATATTTTTAGGCGTTGCGCTTCTATTGTTCTGTTTAGGTTTCATTCTCGATTTGGGGCGTTTTGTAAAACGAAGCAAAACAAATTGGATGATGCACATTTTCGCCGCTGCTTTTCTGTTTCTGCCATCATTTATGTATGGGCAAACGCCGCAGCAGGGACTTTCCGGACAAACTTTTCAAACTGTCGATGTCAGTTCCGATGCTGCACCTATACGAAAATCAACAAGTCACGCCGGCAGAAATAAAAACGGAGCTTGGAAAGGCAACCGTAGTTTTGAAAAAGGCGATTTTTCAAAGGCATTGTCTGCTTATGGTTCAGCAGTGTATGCTTTTTCGGGAAATCAACTTGCTAAACTTTATCTAAATTTGGGAAATACTTTTGTAAAGACGCAGAATCCGGAAAATGCCGGCAAATATTACGAAATGGCATTAAATACAGCTTCCGACGATGAATTAAAAAGCAGAATTCTTTATCAGACAGGGCTTTTAATGTTTAAAAAACGCCAGTATTCCGAATCGGCAGCTTTTTTTAAAGAATCATTAAAATTGAATGATAACAATGATGATGCAAGATATAATTACGCAGTTGCTGCACTTTTTGCCGAAAATCAGCAGAATGACAATGATTCTCAAAACAATCAAGAACAACAAAATGAAAAAGAAAACAGTCAGGAAAATGAAGAAAATAAAGAAGAACAAGAGCAGCAGCAACAGGAAGAAAGAAAAGCTGCTAATATGAAAGAAATGCTTGAAGCTTTGGAAAACAAAGAAAGGGAAAACAGCCGTCAAAACACAGAAGCTCAGCAAAGTCAAAATCAACAGCAACAATTGAGAGGTAAATATTGGTAATGCATAAGCAAAAATTTTCCGTTTTAATATTTCTGTTTACTGCATGTCTGATACATGCGAAAAACATTTCATACAACTTGGATACATCACTCAACGAAGTAAGCACAAACGAAATGTTTCAGGTTACGCTGGAAATTATAAATGCCGGAAATGCATCTGTTACGCTTTTGGAAGAAAATCCTGCCGTAACATTAAGAGAAGCGGGAAAATCAAGTAGCTTTAGCTTTACAAACGGACAGCAGTCTTCTTCCGTTACAATCACCTACATTGCAAAGGCAACAAAAGAAGGCAGACAAAAAATCGGACCGTTCAGAATAAAAAACCGTTCCGAGAGCGTAGACACATCACCTGTATTTGTAAATGTTTCAGCTTCATCAAAGAACCAAAACGCAAATCAGCAAGAAAACGAAGAAGCTTTTATAAAAGCCGTTGTATCAAAAACATCTGTCTATGAAGGTGAATTTATTGACATTTCGGTTTTGTTTTACACCTCTGTCGAAACAAGAATCAATGATTACACCCAGTTAGAATTTCCTTCAAATGCTTGGACTGAAGATATTCGCTCCGAAAATGAACATAAGCGGCGTATGCAGATCGGCAATCGGCTTTATGACGAATACGAAATAGAAAACAAAAGACTTTTTATCAACACCGCGGGAGAATACAAAATCCAGCCCGCAAAAATAAACCTTTACCTGTTTTCACGTTCTGCAATGTTTTCGTTCTACTCTACTCCGGTATTTCTGGAAACAGAACCGATAAACATTACCGTTAAGCCGCTGCCAAAATCTCCAATTGACCAAGACGGAACAACTCCTACCGGAACTTTTACAGAAGATGTCAAACTTTCATCACAAGAAGTAAAAGTCGGAGAACCGATTACCATGACGGCTGCATTAAATGGAAGCGGAAATTTCCATGTGATAAATAAATATCCTATTTCACATGGAAAAGAAATCGAGGTTTTTACATCGAAAAGCAATCTTATAAAGAATGGAAATACTGCGGTCGGCAAAAGCTGGGAAACAATTTTAATTCCGAAGAAACAAGGCGAATACACAATTTCCGTGCAGCCTTTTACGTATTTCGACACGGAAATTTATGAATATAAAACTTTACCTGAAAAATCATTCATCATTAAAGTTTCCGGCAATGACACGGAAAATTCTGCAATGCAAACAATAGATTTTAACGACAGCAAAACCGCAGGAAAACAAAGCAAAAAAGTAGATCCGCAATCGCTGTTTATGATTTCAAATGTATTAGAAAAACATCCTGTAAATAGCTCAAACATTTCTTTTATTCTGATAATGGCTACAATGTACATTTTGGCAATTGCGTTTTTTGCCATGTATCTTGTTTTTACATTCGTTGTGAAGAAAGAAAAGAAAACAATTCATCCGCTGAAACGTTTGGAGCGTGAAGTCGGTAAAATAGATACAAGCGATTTGCAAAAAGCCGTTGAAAAACTTTACGGTGAATTGGAAATGTTCATAATCAATGAGTTTGAAATTGATTCAGTTGATATAAGAAAAAATACTTTAAAGGAAAAGTTATCTTCAAAATTATCAGAAGAACTTACTAAAGAGCTTATTGATACAATATCAGAGTTTGAAATAATCAGATTCGGCGGAATGGACGCATCGGCTTCCGGCATAAGCGCAATGAAAAACCGAGTTTTAAACCTTTGCAGAGAATTGGCTAAATACAAGGATTCAAAATGAAATTAAAGTTTTTTTCTGTCATATTATTATTTTTATCTGTTACCGTTTTTTCGCAAAATATAAGTGCAGATGAGTTGTTCACAAAAGCAAATCAGGCTTATATCACCGGAAAATACCTTGAAGCAAAAGATTATTACGAAAAACTGCTGAATGATTTCAATATGGATAATTATGCTGTTAATTACAACTTAGGCTGCTGCTGTTACAAACTTCATCAGCTCGGTTATGCCAGATTTTACTTGGAAAAAGCATTTTTATTTCAGCCACAGAATGAAGATTTGAAAAATAGCATGAATGTTTTGCTGGAGGAAATAGGCAAAAAAAATGGTTATGCGGAAGAAGATGAATTCGCAATAAAAAGAATGTTGCTTTTCATTCCGCCGGTCACTGTTTTTGTAATATTCTGCGTTTTCTTTGCACTGATGATATTTTTTATGTTCTTATTCATAAAAAAATCATCACGAATATGTTTTACTTTGTCAATTACCACATTTATCTGCACGGTTTTCCTGTTTACATTTGCTGTTGTTCAACACAATACAATTAATGATAACTGTGCGATTGTGGTAGAAGACACAAATGTTTACCTGTCTGCGGACAATTCAACGCCGATTTCATCAATTAACGAAGGCAAAAAGGTTCGTATACTTGAAAATTCCGAAGAAAATTACTTGATGATAAAATTATCCAACAACACAAACGGCTGGCTGAAAAAGGAAAGTCTGCTTCTTATTCGTTGAAAATGGTAAGTTTAATATTGAAAATAATACAGTAATGTGATATAAAGCTCTACAAAATCAATTTTGAGGTGTAAGATGTCAGAAGCTACTACTGAAAAGAAAAATAAAAAAATTAATAAAATGACTTTGAGTGAATTAGATAAAGCTATAGAAGCAACAAAATCTTCTATGGGCGGTCTCACTTCTGCTTATGCAAAAGAACTTTTGAAAAGAAAAGAAGTTCTTTCCGCAAAAAAATAAGCTTAACCGGCTTATTATATAAATGCTTCTCGTGCAGAAGCATTTTTTTATGCCTTCACACTATCATTAACTTTATCATATATTTCTTTTATATGATGCATATCAAGATGTGCGTAAATTTCCGTTGTGTTAATACTTTTATGACCTAAAAAACTTTGAACATATCTTATATCCGCGCCGTTCTGCACGAGATGAGTCGCAAAACTATGTCGCAAAGTATGAACGGTAACTTCCTTTCTTATTCCTAAAAGCTGCATGTTCTGTTTTAAGTTTTTCCAGATTCCTTTTCTGGTAATACGCTCCCCACGAAAGTTTAAAAACATAGCACTCTGCTTTATAGACTTCACGAGCTGCGGACGACCTTTTTCCAGATAATCATTTATATTCTGAATCGCACGTGCGCCCATGGGAACAAGCCGCTGCTTATCGCCTTTTCCTGTTACTTTAACCAACTTTTCATCTATAAAAACATCATCAATGTTCAAATCACAAATTTCACTTACACGCAATCCGCAGCTGTACATTAACTCAAACAACGCTCTGTCTCTAATTCCGCACGCTTTCTGCTCATCAAATGAATCGATAAAACGTTCAACTTCTTCTACTGTAAGGTACAGCGGCAAACGAGAACCTGTTCTCGGTCGAATTAAAAATCTTGACGGATTTTCATCTATTAGCTTTTCAAGTTTTAAAAATTTAAGATAGAGTGAAACAGAACTGATTTTTCTTTGAATAGAAGTATTTTCAAATGTATTTTGAGAAAGGTAAATAATAAATTCATCAATAACATCAATTGTTATAACAGATGAAAAAGAGGTATCGCCCTGACTGTTTAAATCATCAGATTTGCCTGATACCTCTTTTATAAAAGAAACAAACTGCAAAATATCAGAATTATAAGCTTCTATCGTATTCGCAGCCAGATTTCTTTCCGAACACAAATAATCTTTAAAACAAATTACGCTGTCATCCAGAGTCATTTGTTAAGTACGTTTCCTGACATTTTTAAGTGAATCAATTCTCATAAAAGCAGGTCTGTCATCTTTATTTTTCGACAACTGTGAACTTAACATCTGATTAAATTCCGCATTATCTACAACGTATGTATTTTTCTTATCGTGGTCTTCTTCCAAATCAAGCATTGAGGTAAAAGTTTCCGGAGATTTTTTTTCTTCTTCGGCTTTTCCTTCACTGCAAATAATTTCTTCCATTTTTTCAAGACTAAGCCCCTGTTCTTTCGGCTTAATCTCAGAAAAACCACATGCAACAATAGTTACTTCTATTTTATTTTCATAATTCGGATCAAGCATTTGACCCGGTATTACAAGAGTATCTTCCGCACATATTTTGTTGATTTTATTCATTACATCGTTGTAATTTTTCATTGTCAAAGAAGATCCACCGGTAACATTGACAATAACGGCTTTTGCCTGCGTATCTGTAAGTGATAATTCTGTCAATGGATTTGCAATCGCTAAATCAACAGCTTCACTTGCGGCATTTTCTCCTTGCGCTACACCGATACCAATCAATGCTTTACCGCGATTTTTCATAACAGTCTGAACATCGGCAAAGTCAATATTTATCACGCCTTCTTTTACTATCAAATTCGATATTCCGTAAACAGCTTGTCTTAAAACATCATCTGCCATGTGGAACGCTTCAAGAAAAGGAATTGAATCACCGCAATTGGCAACTAACGCTTCGTTAGAAATCACAACCATCGTGTCAACAACTTTTTCAAGTTTAGCTATTCCTTCATCTGCAATTTTACCTTTAATCATTTTCTCAAAAAGAAAAGGCTTTGTTACAACTCCAACTGTCAAACAGCCGGCTTCCTTAGCAAGCTTTGCGATAACCGGAGCTGCTCCCGTACCTGTTCCGCCGCCCATTCCAGCTGTAATAAAAACCATATTTGCACCTTTTAAGCACTCACGCAAAGCCGGTTCATCTTCAATTGCGGCTTTTTCTCCCACTTCAGGAACCGCACCGGCACCTCGTCCGCCGGTTAAGTTTTTCCCGATTTGAATCTTTTTCGGTGCCTTTGATTTTACAAGAGCCTGTTTATCCGTATTTACGGCTATGAACTCCACACCGCTTACACCGGCTTCAATCATGCGATTTACAGAGTTGCAGCCGCCGCCGCCTACACCTATGACTAAAATTTTTGTACAGCAGGTGTTTTCATCTCCATCATAAAAATTAATTCTTCCATTACTTTTTCCGTCTTGCATAATCCCCTCCGTTTTTTGCAACCAGCACCTAAAAAAACTGTTTAATGAAATCTGATACCTTAGATATTAAAGTAGGTTTTCCGTCATTTCTCTTAATTCTGACATCAGTGCCGCCGTCATATCTAAATAATTCTTCGCCAAGTTCCAGAACACCGTTTACAACAGAATATTCAGGAGAATTTATTTTATCTCCCAATCCCCCGAAGACTCTAAGTGTTCCTACTCTTACAGCAACACCGAAAACTTGTTGAGCTACAGCTTCTATTCCCGGAAGCAATGCTGTTCCGCCTGTTATAACAACACCACCATTAATGCATTCGAGCAAGTCGTTTTCCTTTAAACACTCTCTGATTGTTCCAAATATTTCAAGAAGTCTTGGCTGAATATAATCAACGACTTCACTTTTTTTATGAATCTTTGCCGGTCTGCCGCCTACTGACGGTATCTGAATTTTCTCATTTTCATATACACTGCTGTAATCTGCAATACCGATTTCGCATTTTAACTTTTCTGCTGTTCCCAACGGAATACCAAAGCCTTTTGATAAATCAAAAGTTATCTGGTCACCGCCCATTTTCTGGAAAACAGTTGTATACAAAGGAGCCTGCTTATAATAAATAGAAACATTTGTCGTCTGCGCACCTATATCCAACAGTAAAACACCGAGTTCTTTTTCATCTTCACTTAAAACAGCTTTTGCATCTGCTATATTCTGCAAAAATATTGCATTCACACCAATATTCATTCTTTCAAAACACATTACTACATTTCTGATAGCAGTTTCAGCCGTTGTAATAATGTGAACTTTAGCTTCCAACCTTGTTCCGAACATTCCCAGAGGATCCTGAATATTATCCTGCTTATCAACTTTATACCAACGCGGCAAAACATGTAAGATGCGTCTGTCACTTGAAATACTGATTCCTTTTGCCTGCTCTACAGCGCGCTCAATATCGTTTCTTCTTATTTCCTTATTTGCTCCGGAAGCCGTAGAAAATCCCAATTCATTCTGAGATTTAATATCTTTTCCGCTTACAGCAACAAACACGCTTTTTACTTCCCGACCGGCCTGCATTTCCGCATTATTTACAGCTTCACTTATAGCTTCAGTTATCGAATTTATATTGACAATGCAGCCATCTTTTACACCTTTATCAGATTCCGAACAGCCAAGACCAATGACGGATAGTTCACCTGCATCATCTACTGCAGCAATCGCCACAACAACTTTACAAGATCCGACATCAACTGCCACAATCAAGTCATCGTCTCTTCCTCTCACTTCATGTCCTCCCAAAATACTCTGACACCTAAAGGTTACCGTAATCGTAATAGTAACCTTTATCTATCTGATTTAACTGAACTCCCTCATTCAAGAATTCATCGCAAATCTTTGATACAACTAAAGTTTCCAATAGTGTATCGACACTTAATTTTTTTTTTAAAGTAATAGTTTTATTGATTATGCGAAAATCAATACTATATTCAAGCCCCTCACTGTGCCTACGTACCGCAATCTGCGCCACCTGCTGATAAAGATTATTATACTTCTGGCTCAACAAATACAATTGCTGCACCATTTCACCGAATTTTCCACCGAGCTTCTTCCCTTGATGAATCAGCTGCGGATTTTCAAAAACAAGCAAAGGAACCATTTCTTTAATTTTAGAACTTTTAAATATTACTCCGCGTCTGTCTATGAAAAAAACTTCTCCATCTTTACCAGCAACTCTTGCAAGCGGTTTTCTTTTAAAAAGTTGAATCACAAGGCGTGACGGATACTTTTTTGTTACTTTATAATCATCAACAAAGTACAAATCATCAAGAACCGCTGCAATTTTCTTGCTGTTGTATTGCCAAATATAATTACCGTCTTCAATTCCTACTTTCTGCATAAGAAATGTTCTGTTGAATCTGAAATCAGCCGTTATTTCTATATTTTCAACAATAAAACGTTCCTTATTCACTACAAATATGATAGAGCAAAAAAGTATCGTTATCAGAAACAAAATCGAAATAACATAACTAACCTTCATTTAAGTCACACCTTGCAGAATAGTTTGAAATATTGATCAATACGCCTACCGAAAACAAAAATACTACAAGCGATGTTCCGCCGGCACTTACAAGCGGAAGCGGAATTCCTGTAGCCGGAAAAATGCCTGCCGTAACGCCAATATTCAGCACTGCCTGAATAAACATTAAGGAAGAAATCCCACCTGCCATTAAAAACGAAAAACGAGATTTGCAACGTTTTGCAATATTTATTCCAAGCAATGCAATCGCAAAATACATGATAATCATCAAAATTCCGGTAACAACGCCACTTTCTTCTACAATGACCGAAAAAATATAGTCGTTGTATCCTTTAGGCAATGCGCTGTACTTTTGAGTTGATTCTCCCAGTCCTCTTCCCCACAAACCGCCTAACGAAAAACATTTCATTGACTGAATGCTCTGCCAGCCGCTTCCGAACGGATCTACCCAAGGATTGAGCAGCACTTCCAAACGTTTTACCCTGTACGGCGCAAGAAAAATCATTCCCGCAGCACCTAAAACACCTACAAGCGCAAGCATCAGCAAAGTAACAAGCCTTACACCGGAAAGAAAAAATAATATAAAACCGACAAAAAAAATAAGCATTGTCGTAGAAAAATCATTTTCCAATAATACAAAAACGCCAATCAATATAAGCAGCATTAAAGGCGGAAGCACGCCTTTGTAAAAATCCTGAATATCATCCTTTTTATTATCCAAAACCGCAGCCAGATAAAATATCGCAGTTAATTTTGCAAACTCCGACGGCTGAAATGTCAGCGGTCCGATTTTTATCCAACGCCTTGCACCGTAAACATCGACTCCGACTCCGGGAATCAACGTAAGAATTAAAAATGCAATAGTTATAAAAACCATCAACTTTATATGACGCTTATAAAAATTGTGGTCAATCAAAGCACCTATTACCAACGCAGCTATTCCTATTCCAAAAAACGATAACTGCTTAATCACAAGCATAAATGCGTACTTTTCATCAGGAAACAAAGGCTGCGTTGCCGTATTTAAAAAGCCGAGTCCAAGTCCACTTAGTATCACGACAAAAACAAGCAGAAGCACATTAATTTTAGAATTAGACAGACCATTTTCTTTCATAATATCTACCGCAGTTTTAATGTTGCCAATGACGCTACTGCCAAAAGAGCACCTACAATCCAAAAACGTGAAATAACTTTCGTTTCATGCCAACCTTTTTGTTCAAAATGGTGATGCAGCGGAGCCATAAGAAAAAAACGCTTCCCACCGGTTTTCTTAAAATAAGCAACTTGAATCATTACCGAAACCGTTTCTGCTACAAAAACTCCGCCGACTATTCCCAAAAGCAGCTCTTGCTTTGTCATCATTGCGATTGTGCCTATAATACCACCAAAAGAAAGCGAACCTGTATCGCCCATGAAAATTTCTGCCGGGTGCGTATTGAACCACAAAAATCCGCAAAGACCGCCCAAAATTGATAAACAATACACAAGTATTTCTCCGGAAACCGGCAGATAATCCAGAAACAAATAATTTGCCATTTCCTTATGTCCCTGAATATAACTGAACAGTCCGTAAGTAAGAAATACCGGAATCAGCAAACCACCGGCAAGTCCGTCCAATCCGTCTGTAAGGTTCACGGCATTTGAAGAACCGACGATGAGAAATACTCCGAACAAAACATAAAACCAAGAAAGATTAATTTTTAAACCTTTAACAAAAGGAATTGAGATGTAACTTGATTCACGTCCCATTATGAGAAATATCGATAATGAAATAATAAAAGCAATGCAGATTTG
This sequence comes from Spirochaetales bacterium, assembly GCA_050872545.1. GTDB lineage: Bacteria > Spirochaetota > GWE2-31-10 > GWE2-31-10 > GWE2-31-10 > RGIG8597. Next base: position 15,142 of record JBNMHA010000019.1, read on the forward strand.
ACTTATCAGCTTAAACTTAGCATGAAGTCCGTCCGACGAATGACGTGACAGTTTCAAATAATCGTCAAGAACACCGATTATTCCGAATGATATTGTACAAAACAAAAGCAGCAGTATATACGGATTATCGAGCCTGCCGCAGATAAGCATTGTAATTACCGTAACAACTATAACGACAAGCCCACCCATTGTAGGCGTTCCGACTTTTGCAAGATGAGATTTAGGTCCTTCAATTCTGATTATCTGCGCAGCTTTAATTTCCTTCATTTTTTTTATAAACGGAGGAAAGAAAATCAGACACAGCAAAAAGGAGAGAACAAACGCTATAGCCCCACGAAAAGTTATATATCCAAATACATTAAAAAACGTTATTTTTTGCGCCAAAGGATAAATAATATGATAAAGCATAGCCCCTCCCGTCTTAATCATATTGCCAAAATTTTTTAGTAAGAAAAAAACCGTAACTTAGTTTCCCGCTATTAATTACGGTGATTAATAAAAAAATTGCTTTCGTGTAAAATGAATTCTGCCGCACTCAATCGAAGCTCAATTTGCAAGTTATCATATTGAATTCATTTTTGCTATAAAATTTTGCATTTTCCGCAAAAAAGTTCGCTCCATTAATTAACCTTGTCCTTGTCAATTTCAATATTTACCAAATCTTTTACTTTCACACTTTTCATCTCATTTTCTTCTATGTAATCCAAAACATTCAATGGATTTGTCAATGTTGAAGCTTCTATTTTAACTCTTTTGATTTCGATTCTCATCTCATCTATTTTCTGATAAATCTGAGTTACTTCACGCTCCTGCGCTTTTACTTTTATGCTGACAAACGTAGTAAAAATAAACAAAACCGCAATTATACATGCAGCAAGAACAATCATAAAGCCGTATCTTTTTTTCATACCTTCTCCACAATTCGCAATCTTGCAGACCTAGACGGCGGATTATCACGCAATTCATCATCATCTGCCGTAAAAGATTTTCCGATAATTTCCGCTTCTTTTACTTTTGAACAAACGCATTTCGGAAACTTAGGCGGACACACACAGTCAAGGCTCATATATTTAAAAAGACTTTTCACTATTTTATCTTCAAGCGAATGAAAAGTTATTACGCCAAGCCGTCCACCTTTTTTCAAAAGTGACAAAACAGCGCGGATTCCCGGCTCAATATAATCAAGCTCATGATTAACCGCAATTCTTAATGCCTGAAAAGTTTTTGTTGCCGGGTGAATCTTTCCGCCGCGAAACTTTGCCGGAACTGCGCTTTCCGTGATTTCAGCCAATTCAACAGATGATGTGATTGGCTTTTTATCACGATAATCAACAATTTTTTTTGCAATCATCGGTGCAAAACGCTCTTGCGCATATTTGTATAATATTGAACGCAGCTCATCCTCCGGCAGATTATTTACCAAGTCAGCTACCGATTCACCATCACTGTCAAGGCGCATGTCAAGCGGCTCTTCTCTGGAAAAACTGAAACCTCTGCCCGACATTTTGTAATGAAACACAGAAATTCCCAAATCAATCAATGCGCTGTCAAATGACAAACCTTTTTCCTTTAAAGAACTAGCTTCGGCAAAGTTCATTTGAAAACTCATAAATCTGTCTCCGAACGGCATCATTCTGTTTCGGGCGACTTCCAGAATCTCAGCGTCTCTGTCCAATCCGCAAACGCGTATTTCCGGATAAGTCCGCAGTATAGCTTCTGTATGTCCTCCTTCACCTAAAGTACAATCAAGAAACATTTTATCCTTATCTGACACAACATTTTCCAAAACTTGCTTCAGCATTACAGGTGTGTGGACATACATGGCATTTCCTCCGCTGCCACTATTTTATTTTTTTTATTTTATGTCAAATATTTTCGCCTGAAAGCATTTCCTTTGACGTAACCGATTTTTTGTTGTATTAGCACTAAGATTTTTTTTGTTGGATTAAAAATGCAAAACGTACTCACAACATTTTTTAAACTCATAAGAATAAAGCAATGGCTGAAAAATATTTTCATATTTGCGCCTTTGGTGTTTTCTCACCGTTTACTGAATATTGATGATTTCATAAAAACAACGGTAATATTTTTTGCATTTTCATTAGTTTGCGTTCTTGTCTATATAATCAACGACATTCACGACAAAAAGCAAGACATTATGCATCCGCGAAAAAAATTGCGTCCGATAGCTTCCGGCGCTATCAGTACCGCAGCCGCATTAACACTCGGAATAATTTCATTCGTCGCCGGAATAACACTTGCGTTTCTTACCGGGAAATACATGACAATCGTCGCACTTCTGATATATACGGTGCTTAATCTGCTTTATACATTTCTGCTTAAACAATTTATCATACTAGATGTTTTCATAATTGCCGCCGGTTTCTGCATAAGGGTAATAACCGGAGCAATCGCAATTGATGTAACTACAAGCCAATGGATAATCGCTACTACATTTGCGGTAAGTCTCGTTCTCGGATTCGGAAAACGCCGCCATGAATTGCTTTCATTAAAGCACGAAGCTATAGAACACAGAGAAATACTCGGTGAATATACGCCGCAGCTGCTTAACATTATGATTTGCATAAGCGCGTCAATTACCGCAGTAAGCTACATGTTCTACACAATGGAATCGGGAATTTCCGAACTGCTTTATACATTTCCGTTGGTTTTGTATGCATTATTCCGCTATTTGTACCTTGTATATGACAAAAACAAAGGCGGCAAACCGGAAGAAGATTTAATCAATGACAAAGGGATCATAATTGCCGCCGTTTTGTGGGGGGTAATGATAATCGGAATCTTATATTTTTCAGCAGGCGGTCGCTGATGTTCAATTTCAAACGCTGTTATTTCTATATATTCGACTTTATATTTGCAGTGGCAATTTTTGCCGCCGTATTTAAATTGCGCTATTCGTCGATCGTTTTTCCTACAGTCGGCATACGACAACTGACTGCTGTAAATATGCTGATATTCTGCGGTTACGCATGTACAATCCTACTGTTCAATACATCGATGAAGTTGTACGAACTAAACAGATTATCACGCGGCAAAGATTCAATCATAAACGCATATCTTTCAATAATTGCATGTGCTTTCAGCTGGACGTTTATATTTTATATCTGCAAATACGATTTTGCACGGTTCGTATTTTTCTCAAGCCTATTGATAATTCCGATTGTGCAAATAATATCACACAAAATTATTTTCAAAATAATGGCACACAAAAATCACCGAACAAAAATTTATTATCTAGGAACGAAAAAAAATCTTACTCTGGTAAATGAACTTTTAAACCAATACAGTGACATTCTTCCGTCAAAAGTAATCGAAATCGACAGCGTAAAAGAAATAAACATAAATCCCAAAAGCGAAAATCATTTAATTGTAATCGACCCGTGCATTTCTGCAAAAAAAGAAGAACTGACTTTAATATACGAGTACGAACTTTACGGCTACAAACTTTGCAGTGCGGCTGATTTGTTTGAATACTTTGACCAATGCCTGCCATCCGAACTGATATGCGAAAATCAAATAGAACTTTTTTCATCGTACTGCATTCAGACTTCGTACAACAAATTTTTCAAGCGTATCGGCGATATTTTTATTTCACTGCTTTTGCTGATAATTTTATCACCGCTGATTCTGCTGACTGCACTGCTTATAAAACTGACATCAAAAGGTCCTGTTTTTTATCACCAAAAAAGAATCGGGCTGCACAACAAAGAATTTATAATGCACAAATTCAGGACAATGAAAACCGATGCGGAAAAAGGCAAAGCAATGCTTACCGTAAAAGGCGACACAAGAATTACCGCAATTGGGAAAATCATCCGTCCGCTGCGAATTGATGAACTGCCGCAGTTGATTAATATTCTAAAAGGTGAAATGTCGTTTATAGGTCCACGCCCGGAACGACGTGAACTTATAGAAGAAATTACGGCGCAGCATCCTCTTTTCTACAAAAGATTGCTTGTAAAACCCGGTCTTACCGGCTGGGCGCAGGTGAAATTTCAATATGCTAATTCCATTGCAGAAATGAATAAAAAACTTTCTTACGACTTGTATTATATAAAATCAATTTCCATGATGTTTGATTTAAAAATTATGCTTTACACAATAGAAACCGTAATTTTTAAACGAGGCGCACTCTAACTTAACAAAGGATTTAAATATGCTTGATTTACATACGCATACTACAGCTTCCGACGGAGTTCTGACACCGACACAATTGATAGAACTGGCCGCCGAAAATAATATCGGTACAATAGCGATAACAGACCATGATACGGTAAGCGGAATTGCGGAAGGGCTGAAAGCTGCCGAAAAGTTAAACGTAATGCTGATTCCGGGAATCGAAATCAGTACAAAAGCAGATTCTTTTGATGAGGAAATCCACCTTGTCGGACTTTTTATTAATCCGCAAAATCCGGAACTACTGCACGAACTTGAATTGCTGAAAACTTTCCGTGAAAAAAGAAACAGAAAGATAATAGAACGGCTGAAAGAAATCGGAATTGAAATACCAGAAGAACTTTTGTTGAATATGAGCAGCCGCCCGAAAACAATCGCTACACTTGGGAAGCCGGATTTTGCCAAAGCTTTATACAAAATCGGAGCGGTAAAGCACGAAGCTGAAGCATTCGGCAAATTTCTTAATGATAAAAACGGACTTGCCGGAGTTCAAAAAGAGCGAATTGAATTAGGCGATGCCATTTCGTTAATTCACAAAGCCGGCGGTCTGGCAATTCTTGCACATCCTTTTCACATAACAAAAAATTACACGGAACTTTACATGCTGGTCGAAAAATACGCCGGACAAGGGCTTGACGGAATGGAAGTTTACTATAACAACTACAACCGCAAACAAATTAAGAACTTAAAGAAACTTGCCGAGCATTTCGGTTTGCTGAAATCCGGCGGTTCGGATTTTCATTTTGCCGGAGGTTACCGTCAGGCAAGACTTGGTTTTTTTGGTGAAAAGAAAAACATTCCGGATGATATTCTGAAAGAAATGCTAAGGTGCAGAAAAAGCTAAGTCTTAAATATTACCCAAATAAACGCAATATTTTCTCCGCAACATCCTTTCTGCTTTTGCGAAAATCCATTGCTTCTTTTTCTATGTAACGGTGGGCTTCATTTTCATTCATGTGCATTTCCTGTATCAGCACACATTTTGCGCGGCTTACAAGTTTTAATTCTTCCATTTTGCGCTTGAGCTTGTCATTTTCATTCTTTAGATACTGCATTCGCTTATACATTGCCGTAAGAAGTTTATAAGCCTGATAAAATGTTTGGTAATGAACAGGTTTTCCTATTACCACAACTCCGGAATCTCCGACACGTGACTCAATTTCATCTTCTTGCGCTGCATTTACCGCAAGCATTACACCTGCCATTGTGTTTTCAACAGCTGCCAACGCCAATTCATCACCGAATTCATCCTGAAGCGGTGCATTGATAATAATCAAATCAAAGTCGCCGTCATGCAGCCGCTGCCTTGCCTGATTTGCATTCGTCAGCCTAACTACAGCATCTCCAGTTGTATTTATTAATTCGGACAATCCTTTATCATCACCGCCGCTGGAAATAAACAAAATATTCCACATTGCAAATACCTTCCAGAATTACATAGCTTCAAATAATCCGGTAATTTCATCTTTCGGCAAACATTCACCGCTTATGCGCTTTATGTAAGCAGAAATTATCATTTCAGGCAATACACGTTTTACAAAATCGCTGTTCTGTGCAGATTTTACAGCTTCCAGATGATTTGACGGCAACATATTATAACCGACACAATCATTTTCATTCATCATCACTCTGTTCATATTTACAGGTTCATTCACAATCGCATTTTCTTCTATTCCGTCGGCTCCGGCTTGAAGCAGCAGTGCAAATGCCAAGTAAGGATTGCAGGAAGAATCAGGCGAACGAATTTCCATTGAACTGTATTCACCGGGCACTGCCGGAATTCTTATCAGCTGTGAATAATTATCGGAAGCCCAGCAAATCGACCAATTTTTAAATGTTTCGTCTTTAGAAAAAGATGGTGCATTCCAGTCATAAGATGTTTTAAGCGGATTCAGAAACAACGTTATCTGGTCTATCTTATTCATTATTCCGGCAATAAAACTTTTTACAACGGCAGACTGTTGTGAACCTGCACTTTGGAAAATATTCTGTCCTTTTTCAAAAAGAGAGATATTCAAGTGAAGCGAACTGCGTTCAAGCGATTCCACAGGACGCGGCAGAAATGACGCAAACGCACCGTTTACAGCAGCTATTGCTTTTACAACAGAACGCAATGTTATCAAATGTTCTGCCGTAGTAAGCGGATCGGCATTACTGAAATCTATTTCGTTTTGTCCGAAGCCGCTCTCATGATGTGAACATTCAGGAACAATTCCCATTTCCTCAAGTGCAAGGCAAATCGCCCTTCTGATATTTTCACATTTGTCAAACGGTCCAATATCACAATACCCAGCTGAATCATAAGGTGTAAATGTCGGTTCGCCGTTTTCATTTGTTTTAAATAAGTAGAATTCACAATCTGCACCGGAAAAACAACGGTAACCCATATCAGTAATTCGTTTCACGGACTGTTTCAGAATATTTCTTGCGTCACCGATAAAAGGCGTTCCGTCAGCATTTTTTATATCACAGAAAAACCGCACTACTCTGCCTTGTTTAGGTCGCCAAGGCAACACCGAAATCGTTTTAGGATCTGGCACAAGAAAAAGGGACAACTCGGTTTGGAAACTAACACCGCCAAGCATTGTCGCATTAAAAGGAATTCCAAACTCAAAGGCTCGCGGAAGCGCATTCGGCATAATCGAAATATTTTTCTGCACACCGAAAATATCGCAGAATGCCAGCCTTATAAATTTCACATCATTTTCATTTACATATTCCAATGCTTCTGTCACGGACATTTCTTCCTCCAAATTTATATAAAAAAAATTAATTCATTATATACCAAACTCAACATCATAACCAGCAAGGGACAGACCTTAATTCCAAAACGGAATCAAGATCCGCCCCTAAGTTATCAATTAAGATTCTCCGCATAAAGCTGCTTATAAGGTGCATTACTGTTAGGAGTAAGCAGATAAAACTTTTCATTGTAAATTTCATTTTTATCTACATTGAATTCCCTGCAAAAATCATCAATATGCGGCTCGATTTCTTTTAAATCTTCTGCTTCGGCTTCCCGTACAAGAACCTGTTCCGGCATATTGCGCGGCGGTTCCTTAGTTCTAATAAATATTTTGCCGCCATGCATACCTGTTCCGCAGAAATAACCTACAGGAGCCTCATCTCCAGTCAAGTTCAATCCTAGTACGATAATCAAACCGCCTGCCTGATATTCTCCAAGGAAACTGCCAGCTTTGCCACCGACTACTAAAACAGGAATTTTATCCTTATACGCTTTCATGTGTATTCCGGCACGGTAACCTGTATTTTCCTTTATAAGTATTTTTCCGCCGCGCATTGCATAACCGGCAGCGTCTCCGCATGAACCATGAATTACAATCGTGCCCTCATTCATCGTATCTCCGGTAGCGTCCTGTGCATTACCAAAGACATCGATTCGGCAGTCATTCAAATATGCACCCAAAGCATTCCCCGGTGTACCGTGAATTGTCAATGTCTTACCGGAAAGTCCGGATGCAATATAACGCTGCCCAATGCAGTTATCGATTTCTATATTTGAATCTTTTGTAGCTCTTATCTGTTCGTTTAAATCTCTGAAATCCATCAAATCCGCTGTAATTTTCATTTTACACCTCCAAGTTTTTTAGCTCTCTCTTCCTTAGAAAATGCCATCAGCTGCGGAGCTTCTTTCAGCAGTTCAAAATCTACACTGTCAAGCGGAATTTTGTCCCTAATCATTGAAGTGTAAATTCCGGCTCTGTCTATATCGCCTATAAGTATAAAACCTTTCAATAGATTATCTTTTGTTATCAGCCGTTTGTAATTTGCTCCGTCCTCTTTTATATAACTTTCACCGTCATAACTTCCGGCAGTAATAATATGATAACCAAAAAAGCCTATCGCATTCATCGGAATCGCTTTATCAAAAACTTTTTCCGTATTACCTGCCATGTTCATTCCGGCACATTCGCCTTGCATGTAAGCATTCGGCAGCAGCGCAAGGATACGATTTTTATCCACAGAAATATCAAAACATTCACAGCAATCGCCGGCAGCATAAATATCTTTCAAGTTAGTTTGGCAATGGTTGTTAATCACTATTCCGCGATTAACTTCTGCGCCAATCTCTTTTGCCAATTCAACATTAGGTCTGACACCTACGGCTATAACTAAAATATCAAAGGCAACAGAGCTTCCGTCTGTAAGAACAGCTTCATTTTCTTTAAGTTCAGCAATGCTCTTTCCCAAATTAAACGTTACGCCGATTTTCTCAAGGAAAGTTTTGATCAATTCTGCACCTTTTTCATCAAGAATACTCGGAAGTATTCTGTCCGCCATATCAACAACGGTAATTTCTTTTACCTTGTCAAATATTCCCTCAACGCACTTTAAGCCGATAAGACCAGCACCCAATACAAGCACACGGCTTTCCTTATCAACAGCCTTTTGCAGAGCAAGCGCATCATCCAGTTTCATAAAGGTAAATTTGTTTTTCACCTTATCAAGTCCGTTTATAGGCGGAACAAAAGGTCTTGCACCAGAAGCAATAAGCAGTTTGTCAAATGCGACACGTTCACCGTCGTCAATTACAACTTCTTTTTTTTCATTGTCAATTTTTACAACCTTTTTTCCCAAATATGTTGTTACGTTATTTTTCTTGTAGAAATCACTATCACGATATTTCATCCGTTCCAAATCTGTTTTTCCGTACAGCAGATAAGAAATCAACGGTCTTGAATATGTGTGATACGGCTCATCGGATATTACAAAAATCGGACTTGCCTTATCAATCTGACGTATGCCTTCAATGCAGCCAACCGCTGCCGTAGAATTTCCAATAATTACGTATCTCATGCTGCTCACCTCTGTTCAAATACAATTGCGTTGTTCGGACATCCCTCTACACATGCCGGCTGCCCAACCGAGTTTGTAATGCAAAGTTCACATTTTTGCACCACATGCCCATTTTCGGTACTCATAATTGCTCCGTAAGGACATGAAAGAATACATGTAAAACAGCCGACGCATTTATTTTTATCGATTGTGATTACATCATTCTTTTTAGATAATGCACCGCTGATGCAGCCTTTTACGCATAACGGTTCATCGCAATGGCGGCAGGAAACGGCAAAACAGATATTTCCTTTTTCCTCGATTTTAATACGCGGTCTTATTTTTACGCCCTTGAGAGCATTAACCATATTCTTTTCCGCAGAATTAGCAAATGCACAGTTGTATTCGCAAAGATGACAGCCAAGACACCACTTTTCATTAACATAAATACGTTTCATTTCATTATTCTCCTGCGTGTTTGATTCCGAGTATTTCCAATTCCTTTTCTGTAAGCCCTATACCTCGCAGCATAAGTCTGTTGCCACGAAGACTTTCAATAGAATTTATTCCCATTCCGCCCATCATCTCTTTAATCTCATGAGTCCAAGCATTTACCAAATTAACAAGCCGCTTATAGCCTGTATCCGGATTAAGACGCTTTACAAGATCGGGTCTTTGAGTTGCAATTCCCCAATTGCATTTGCCGGTATTGCACGTTCTGCAAAGGTGACATCCTAATGCCAAAAGTGCACTTGTAGCCAAGTAAACTGCATCTGCACCGAGTGCTATCGCCTTTACAACATCTGCGCTGCTTCTGATACTTCCACCGACAACGACAGAAACATCACCACGTATTCCTTCCTCACGCAAGCGGCGGTCTACACTTGCCAATGCCAATTCTATAGGAATGCCGACATTATCCCTGATTCTTGTAGGTGCAGCACCTGTACCGCCTCTGAAACCGTCAATTGCTATAATATCGGCTCCACTTCTTGCAATACCGCTTGCAATCGCAGCAACATTATGAACGGCAGCTATTTTTACTATTACCGGTTTTTTGTACTCTGTAGCTTCTTTTAGGGAAAATACAAGCTGACGCAGGTCTTCAATCGAGTAAATATCATGATGAGGCGCCGGTGATATTGCATCTGTTCCTTCGGGAATCATTCTTGTTTTTGATACATCAAGATTAATCTTTTTTCCCGGAAGATGTCCGCCGATACCGGGCTTGGCACCTTGTCCCATTTTTATTTCAATTGCAGAACCGGCTTCCAGATAATCTTTATGAACTCCGAATCTTCCAGATGCAACTTGAACTATCGTATTTGCACCGTATTTGTAGAAATCTTCATGCAAACCACCTTCCCCTGTATTATAGAAGATTCCCAATTCAGAAGCGGCGCGCGCCAGACTTTCATGCGCATTGTAACTAATAGAACCGTATGACATTGCGGAAAACATTATCGGAGTAGAAAGTTCCAGCTGCGCCGGCATATTAGGCACAATATTTCCATCTGAATCACGTTCAATCTTCGCCGCCTTTTTACCGAGAAATGTTTTTGTTTCCATCGGTTCCCTTAATGGGTCAATTGACGGATTTGTTACCTGAGATGCGTTTATAAGAATTTTATCCCAGTAAACAGGATAACTTTTTGGATTTCCCATAGCGGAAAGCAGTACGCCACCTGTTTCTGCCTGTCTGTAGACTTCTGTAATTGCAGCCGGTGTCCAGTTTGCATTTTCTCTGAATGTGTGGTTTGTTTTTACTATTTTTAATGCTCTTGTAGGACACAACGAAACGCAGCGGTGACAATTTACGCACTTTGTATCATCACCTATCATTATTCCGTTTTTTTCGTCGTAATAATGCGCCTCATTAGCACATTGGCGTTCACATACGCGACATGCGATACATCTTGATGTATTTCTTTCTATTTCATATTCCGGGTATTTATAATCAATTGCCATTTTATTCCTCCGCTTATTTATTCAATGTTACGATTACAGCCTCGCCGCCTTTTGGTGACCAGACCTTGTCAAGATTCGGTTCTATTACTCTGATAGCGCATTCTTCACTTGCTACATAAACAGTCTCATCTTTTTCACCGACAATCATTGAACGCAGTTTCAATCTGTCATTCAGTGCCATCATTCCGCCTTCAAATCCCAAAAGAATAGAAAACGGACCAGTAATCAACAGACTGGCAAATTGATTTCGCAAATAACGAAGCTTTTCGCGTTCTTTCTCACTTTTACTTTCAATAGTTGACCAAAACGGTGCAGCAATTACACTTGCAACTTCTTCCAGTGTCAGCCCCTGTTTTCTGCACAGATAATCAATAATATATGTAATTACTTCTGTATCTGTCTGCAATGTACATTTATAGCCAAACATTTCTATGTATCTGCGGTTTGCATCGTAAGAAGAAATTTCTCCATTATGAACAATGGAATATTCCAACATTGAAAACGGATGTGCACCGCCCCACCATCCCGGCGTATTTGTAGGATAGCGACCATGTGCAGTCCAGCAGTATCCGGCATATTCATCAAGTCTGTAAAACTCACCAACATCTTCCGGATAACCTACCGCTTTAAATACGCCCATGTTTTTGCCACTTGAAAATACGTAGGCACCTTCTATATTTGAATTAACGTTGATTACACATTCTGCGGTAAATTCTTTCTCGTCAAGCTGCGACGCCATCAGCTTCACATTAAGCGGAGTTACAAAATATCTCCATATCAAAGGTTCTTTTGTTATATTAGGGTGTTTGCGTGTAGGAATCTTTGAAAGATTTACAATATCAAAATGCTGTTCCAAAAATGCCTCGCACTTGTCTTTAGCTGCCGGTGTATCATAGAAAATATGAAACGCATACAAATCCTTGTATTCCGGATAGATACCGTAACCGGCAAAACCGCCGCCTAAACCGTTACTTCTGTCATGCATAACAGAAATTGACTTTATAATATTTCTCCCTGTAATTTTTTTGCCATCCTTTGCAAAAATACCGGAAATGGCACATCCCGAAGGAATCCTGACCTCGCCCTCTCTTAGCATAATTCTACCCCCTGTTTCACTTTAAAATTCAACATCTTAAAAGTCAGCTCTTCTTACGACAAAATGCGGCAAAAGAGCAAAAAAAAACGCTCATCAGAAGACTCCTTTGTCCTCTGATGAACGCCTTTGTTCATCTTGCCGATACTTATAATTCAAAAATATGTTCATTGTCAATAGTTTTTTTTATTTTTATTTAATCGGTATTAAACCTTACGATTCACAAAAGCACATTGCACCGCAAGGGACAGACCCTAATTCCAAAGTAGAATACAGGTCTGACACCAAGTTATATAAGCTCAAAAATTTTACCCCCACGCCACTGCAAATACCTCTGTCATCTTCGGGCTTGTCCCGGAGATCTGTTGTAAAATTTTACGCAAATTATCAGTGTCTGTTAAAGTAAATACTACAGATCAAGCACGAAAATCACTAGCTGTTGCATTCGTTCAACTGATAACTCAACTAACTCAAGGGACAGACCCTAATTCCAAAGTAGAATATAGATCTGACACCAAGTTGTATAGCTGACTTTCATAAAACAAATGACCGAACTTTAATCCCAAAAATGGAATCCAAATCCGGTCACTTAAATTTTTTTACCGTACATAGCGGCATAAGAAATCAGTTATTCGGGAATGCTCTTTTTGTCAATTCACGAATATGATTTTTCCAATCATCAACAAACCAATCCGGAGATACCGGAACGGCATCTGCACCTTGCGCCAAAATCCATTCTTGGACTTTCATTACCTGTGTTGTTGAAAATTGAATTTGCGTCTTATTTTCATTGTCAAAATCTGTGAAAATTTGATCATCTGCCCAAATACAGCTTTTCACATACTGCCGAGCATTACCATAAAAATCAATGGTAAATTTTACCGCAGCCTCACCACTCATAAACGCTCCGAATTTTCCTCCTCCGCTTCGTGATGAAAATTCAAAATCCGCAGGAAGCTCAAAGCGTTCTGATGTCACGTTGACTTTTTTCATTCTGTTAAGTGAAAAAATTCGTTCTGCTTTTCGCTCTTCAGAATATCCGAAAATGAAGCATTGCCCTTCATCCACCAGAATTTGATACGGATGCACACGACGATGTGTTGTTTCCGTTCGCCATCTGCCATTGTAGTCAAACTCCAGAATCAGATTGTTTTGAAGCGCGTAAAGAACAGATTTCCAAATGTTCTCGTTAGCAGCAACATACGGAAGCGGCGGCACTGCAATTCGTTTTAAAAGAGAGCTTTTTCCGATGGTTTGCGTATCTGCAACAAAATCAATTACCTCCGAAATTGCATTATACATCGGCATTCCTTTAAAACTTGAAAGCAGAGTCTTCGCCGCTGAAAGGTAGAAAATATCATCACATGAAAGGTTATTCAAAGCAAACTCAAAATCTTCGTTTAGATAATAATAACCATTCTTTTTTCTGTCGAACTCAAGCGGAGCATGAAAATACGTGCGAAGCATGTCAATATCACGATTGATTGTAGCCTCGCCTACTTTGTTGTATCCGGTTTGTTCACAGTAAAGACGCTGCAACTGCGAATTATTCGGATATACTCCGGACTTGATTGCATTGTGAATGATAATAAGACGCTCAAGCATCTTTTTGTTAAGTTGGTGTTTTTGTTTCTTTTCCATGAGCACATAATAACACATCAATCTATCATTTAGTGATATATGAAATAAAAAAAAATTATTTTTTTTAAATAATTACAGCTGCATAGTAGATAATCTGAATACGCCTTTGTATTTCATTTCAGTATTTAGGTCTGTTCCTTGTGCAAGTAACGCTTTTGCATAAAAAAAGAACTGCAATGTAAAACATCACAGTTCCTTAATAAAACATCGGTTGATAAATTGTTGTTTATTATTCCAAGCTTTTACGCCTTGTTATTCTCTTGCTTCTTTTTCCCTTGCCATTCTCGTGCTGCGACACGAGAATCTTCTAAATGTTTTCTAAAGCTTTTCTATTTCCTCAAGTGATAAACCAGTAAAATGTACAATCATAGCAATCGGCATATTTTCAGACTTCATGCTTTTCGCAGTTTCAACAGCTTTTTGATATGCGCCTCGAGTAATGCCTCGCTTTTCTCCGATTGCGATTCCTTCGTTGCGACCACGCTCTTCGCCAATTGCGATCCCTTCGTTCAAGGCTTCAGTTTTTGCTTCCATAATTCTTGTTGTGTATGTCATATATTTTCGCCTTGCCTCCCGATTCTTTTTTATTGCTGTGATTTCGTCGCTTATCCTCTCGGTAAGTTGTGATTCTGTCGTACCGCAGCGCACATAATCATAAAATAACTTCAAATCAGGGTCAAGCA
>JBNMHA010000020.1:0-28692 GCA_050872545.1 Spirochaetales bacterium
ATTCGCGGTATTTCGCTAAGTTCTCGCTGCATTTCTCTAATTCGCTGCTTAGTTTGCCGTAGTCCTCGCTTAGTTCTTCCAACAGCTCGTTCTGTTTTAATGCACCGCTAGTTAGAGATTGCGCCTCTCGGCGGATTTCAACGCTTAATCTGTTAAACTCACCACTTAAATCACTTGACAAGGCTTCATATTTCAACGCTGCTTCTTCTGCATAGCCGCTTACTGCTCGTTTCTGTTCCCGTAAGTCACCTTCCGCTTCTGCTTTCAGTCGCTCCAGCTCTTCCTCTACTGCTGTTAATTGGTGCGAATATTCTTTTAATTTCACCGCATATTTGCGGTATTCAGCTGCTGTCGATTCATCATATTTCGCACTTACTTCCGCTATGCGCTCTTCGCTTGATACAGATAATTTGTTCAATGTCTCTCGGTAAATACTTAGTTCTTTTTGGAATACTTCCGTTAATTCTTCGTATCTGCCTGACAGTTTTGATTCGTATTCAGCTAATTGTTTTGCTGCCTCGGTGCTTAATTCTACGCTTACTGCTTCTTTTGCTGCTCGGATTTCATCACCCACTCGGACTTTCAGCTGCTCGCTTGCCAAGCGCATTTCTTCTTTTAACTGTTCAATATTTTCGCTGTATTCACGCAATTCTTCGCTGCGTTTCTCGCTAAAGTTATTTTCTATCTCTCGCAAGAATACATCGCATTCGGCTCCCATTGCTTCTAAACGGTCACTTAATGCATTTTCTGATTCGCGGATTCGCTCCAACACTTCAGGTCCCACTTGGCTGCCTAAGTTTTCCAAACTTGCCTTCAAGTCGTTTAATTCTGTGCGGTAAGTTTCTAAAGAAGAAATTGCGCCTTCTTCCAATTCTCTGCATCGTTCGCTTATATCTTTGCCGGCATTATCACGAACTTCATTGATATTCTTTTGCGCAACTTTCAAAATTTTGATTAAAGACAACTTTGAATTATTAGACAAAACCGCAATTCGATTTTCCAATTCTTCCATAAAACTTGTTTTGGCATTAATCAAATCTTCAAGCTCTTTCTTGCCGCTTTCCTTTATTCCGGAATAAATACGCTCAAAATCATTTTTACTTCGCAAAATTTTGCTGTCGACCGTAAGAGCCAAATCTTCGTTAATTGAATCAGCCTTTTCTTTCAGCAAATGAATAGATTCTTTAATGGTTTCTGCACGCTTTTCGCTTGACTTTATGAACTCTTCGCCCCTTTCTTTGTAAGAAGCCTTCAGTTCATTTACTTCATTTTCCAAGTTTTCAATAATAACTGCTTTTTGAGAATCAAAATCGTTCAGCTTTGAATTGTATTGAGAAATCATATTTTGAATAACATTAATGACTTCATTTACATCACGCATTTTCTGAACTAGCTTTTCATCCATTGCAGCTGATTGTTCCGACATTTTTTGCTTAATAAGAAATACTTCTGCCTGAACATTTTTCTGCATCTGAAGAATTTGTTCTTCCGTAATTCTCGATATATTTTCAGAATTAAGCCGAACTTTTTCATTTATAGCCGGCAGTTCATCTTCAATTCGCTTAAATTGTTCATTTAAAGACTGAATATGTTGAGCATTTTCAGTCAGCATTTTTTCACGCAGGTTAAAATTATCCGCTTCCAACAGTTTAATTTCTTCACGATATTTTTTACCGGCAATATCATTTTCACCGGCAAAAACCTTTATTGTCTCGGCAAACCAAGAAGTTAAGTCTTCGCATTTTTTCCTAAATCTATCTTTCAATAAAAAAATGTCGTTGTGATATTCTTGCAGACTGTTTTCAAATTCTTTTGATTTCTCATCCGCATTTCTGAAATAACCCGACAATTTTTCCATTATCAATGTGTTGGCTTTATGTTCTTTCTGCTTTATTTGTTCATCGATTAGTTCAATTTTCTGGTCAAACTTACGCTTTATCGTTTCGGTTTTTCGCTGAATTTCATTTTCAGCATTGTTTAATCTTGATTTTACTCCAGAGTAAATTTCCTGTATTCGATTGCGCAGATTGTATACTTTTTCGCGTGATTCAGAATCCAAAGATTCCAAAGAATTCTCCATTGTTTTAATCAAAGCTTTTCTCTCATCTTCATAAAAAGCATTCATACTTTTTATTCGCCCATCAACATCCGTGCTTATCGCTTCGATTTTTTCATAGAGACTGTTTCTCAAATCCAAAGACATTGCATTCAATTTGCCAGCAGTCTTCATAACGTCACTTTCAATAAAGTTCATTGTTTCTTTCAATTCAAAGACTTTATTTTCTATTCCTGAAAGTTCTCCCATTTGAGAATTAACTTTTTCACCAATACGCAACCCGAGCTTGTTCAGCTCATCGATAACTTTAGAATCAAATTTTTCATATTTTTCTCTTAATGATGCTAAAATCGAAGTCTCCATGAGTTCAACATCTGCTTCGATTTCTTTTAAGCCATTATGAAATTTTTCTATTTTTTCCCGTACCGATTTCTCCAAATACAACTCAAATTGATCTGATTTTTGCTGAATTTTTGAATCGAAATCCGATAATTCAAGCATTCTTTCACTGACACGAGTTTCAACACTTCTTAATTCCTGAAGCATTTTCTGCGCATCAATTCTGCCGGCTGCATAATGTTTTTCAATAGATTGAATTACGTCATCTTTATGCTGCTGCAGCTTATCTTTAGTATCTTCCCAAGATGAATTAAAGTAAGTGTTAAGGTCTTGAATCTTCTTCGCACCTTCATTCTGAATAATATTTACGATACGATTTTCAATATCTTCAAATGATTTTTCAAAAGAAGCCAGTTTATTTTGATGCTCTTCGTACAAAAGATTCAAATTTTGAGAAATGTTTGTTGAAAACTCATTTATTTTTGCTTCAAAAGAACTGTGAGTTTCATCACTTTTTTCTATAATATGTGCCAAATATTCAGACAACCGCTCTTTTTCTTCCTGCAGCCGTTCATTAATTTCAGTATAAGATTCATTGAGAGAATCTTTGTAATTATTTAAGTTATCAATAATATTTTGTGCTTCAGATTCAAAGTTCTGAATAACTTTTTGCTTTATATTTTCCAAAGAAGCTTCATTTTGCTTTTTGTAGATATTTTCCAAACGATCCAAACGGTTGTTAAGATTGTCCAAATCGCATTTGGCTATAGCTACATTCTTCTGAAAATTTTCCAAATCAGTAGATATGTTTCTCAAATATTCTTCACTCGCCTGAACACCATTTAAAACCTCTTCAAGATGACCGATTTGTTCACCCATTGTGTTCAGTTTTTCAGAATATTCACTTACCTCGTTTTTTACCTTTTCGATAGATTCAAGTTCCGAACCAAAATTATCAAGATTATCTTTAAGTTTATTGATTAAACCTTCACCTCTTGCCAAACTAATATCCAATTCTCCGCATTTACTATCTACATTTTCAATGCGTTCACTGCACATTTCCGCAAGATCATTGCTGATTTTTAATGAATAGTTTTTGATTTTTCTGCAAGCATTATTAAAGGAAGAACTTTTCTTATCAAAATCCCTTATTATCAACACAATTATAAGCGTTAAAACAACTGACAATAAGACTGGCAATAAAATACTTAGCCCCATTATCTCCCCCTCTAAGATTTGACAAGAAATTCAGTGGGTTACATTAAATTATTTCTAATGCAAAGTCAAACTTATTTAAAAATTTAGAACTCAAATTATAAAGAAAAAAATCAATATGCCGACAATGCTATTCCACAGTTTCAGGGTCAATTTTAAAAGTTATTGAAATAATCGAACTTTTAGATGATTCGGAAAATGAAGTAAAACTTGTTTTAGTCGCGCTGTCAAAACCTTTGGCAACCGCATAAAAATAACATTTATATTCATCTGTAGTTCCAGAAACAGGATTTACTCCCATCTTCTTGTAAAACCTTGCATCTCTAAAACCTTTAAACGGTTTATTGTTTTTTTCGTATTCGTCGTAATCATAACCATCCGGGTAATGATCCGTATTCGGAAACAGATTAACAAAACGAATATGATCATTTTCTATACTTTTCGGATTAGAAAACTTTTCTGCGGAAAAAGTACTTCCGAAATAAGCTCTTACATTAGAAGAGTTTCCATCATAAAGCACATCTCTTATCATTCTCATTGTTACCGGCAAGGTCACATATTTATAAAGCTGTCTTCTGTAAGTTTCAGTTATATTGCCGTAAAAATTTTCCCTTCCGCTGTAAAAATCCACCCAAGGCAAAAGTTCTTCGTTAAGACGATTTTTATCTGTCACAATTTCATCGGCAGTCTCATCAGCAGTTAAATAAAGATTCGGCAAATATATCTGAGCTTTTGCTTTTGTACTTTCCGATTCAAAATAATAATAAATGTCATATCCTACAAAACAAAATTTTCCCGTATCTTCCTGCTCTTGGTTAAACCCGGTAAACTCGACGTAAACACTTTCCTCACTTTCTGTTACAGAACGAAAACCTGTCGGTGATTCAAAGAACAAAATATCCTCCAAGCCGCAGGATGTTAAAAAGAGAATTGCAAAACCAATTAAAAGATTTTTCTTCATTTTAATTTTATTCTCCTTAAAAAAATCGAATATATAATCATCAAAATACTTTCAGCAAAAAAACATTTTCCCAAAAATATGATGAGTATAAAAACAAAAATCTGCAACGATATAAACGTTTTCCTATTTAAAAAAGATGTTAAAAATATAAAACACAGAATAATAGAACCAAACAAACGAATTTCAAGAAAATTTTTACTTTCTTTCAGCAGTTCACCGCTGTTGTTTATCAATTTTAACTTTCGGTTTTCATTCATCATCAGAAAATAATTACTTATACGCTTAATTTCAATATCATTTACCGACAAAAAGTCGCTTAAAAAATTTTCCTGCACTAAAACTTTTTTGTCTATTACCAATTTAAGGTTATCCGAAATAAACATGTTGTCTATTTTGAAAAAATCATAGACAGATAACTTTGTTCCGTTTATTTCATTTTCTGATTTTATTTTATACATTTCTGCATATTTCTTTCGCAGAAAACTAAGTTCATCTTGATACAAATTTCTATGCAAACCGACTTCAGCATTTTCCAGAGTAACAATTAATTCTTTCAGATAATCTTCATAATCTAAAATGAGTGAATTATTTTCTGATATTGAAATCACATCATTTTTTAAGATTTCCGGCAGATTGGAACTATTTATAAATTTAACAATTTCTGAAATCACCGCACGATTTTTTTGAATAAAACGTCCGTACCAGCGCTCTGATTCAAGCTGTAAATCATAATTAATTTTATCCATTTTCATTTTTATAGAATCAATTGAATTATTATCAAAAGGTTTACCTAAGAAATCATGAACAATAACAAAATTATCTTTTAAATGAAGCGATTTATCTTTTTTATCAAGAAAAAAAGTATACGACTGATAATATATTTTCAAGTATTGCTTTGTGTTGACAAGGTCTGAAAAGGAAATATCTTTCACATACTCCAGCAAAATAAACAATTGAGTTTTTTTCTCCTCAAAAGGAAAAATTGTGCTATCCGCAGCATATTCTAAATCGTTAAGTTGAATATTTTTTAAACAATTTGATTGCTGTAACATAAAATCTTTAATCTCACCATCAGGCATAGCCACAAATTCTACAGTTTCACGACCATTTTCAGATAATTTATTTCCATTATGAGAAAATACTAAGTAATTAATTATATAAAATAATGGGCTCAAAAGAAAAATATAAGCACACAAGAAAATAAAAAAGCCCCCGACTCCAAATATGTTACTAACAAAAGGAGAATGAGAGCTTAATTTCAATTTCATTTATCAACACCAAAATTAAAAGTTAAAATGAAACCTCGTTTTCCAACATAACTTTTTTCAATTGGGCAATTTCTTTTTGAGGTGATAGAGAAAAATCTTCAATAATTTTTTGATAAGTCTTCAAAGCTTCATCTTTATTACCTTTATTTTCCAAAAGTTCTGCTTTTTTTATCAAAGCCAAAGGCGAATAATAATTATCATTTAATTGATTGATAATAACATCAAGATATTTTATTGCCTCATCAACTTTATCTTGTTCAATCATTGAAAATGCCGAGAAATAATTAGCTTTAGGTGCCAAATAGCTTTTCTTATTCTGATTTAAAAATTGATCAAAATAAGTTACCGCATTTTCAAAATCTTCCGCAAAGTAGCAAACATAACCTTTATAAAAAAGTGCACGTTTTGCAGAAACTGTATTCGGATAACTTGCTATAAGAGAATCAAGCTCTTTCAAAAGATTATCCTTTTCCTCGATTTTTGAAACATCGTTTAATTCATCAAATTCTTTCAAATCTTCAAAAATAGTTTCAAATTTCTCTGAAGAAACTACATTAATCTTATCATTATGATTTTTGAAAACAAAGTATACTAGAGGTATAACAATTATTAACGCAATCGCTACCCAAAATAAAATACCATGCAATTCTTTTTGTTTTACATTATCACTCATTTTTCCATTCCTCAACTTTATATTTTACTAATATCAAGTTCTTTAATCAATCGCGCTAAATAAGTCCTCTGCAACTTCAACTTTTTAGCCGTTAAGGTTTGATTCCAATGACATTCATCAAGAGCCCTTTCTATATACTCACGTTTAAAAGAATAAACGGCTTCTTTATAAGGAAGAAATATATCACTTCCGCTTACAGATTCAAAACGAATGTCTTCCTCTTTTATTTGCTTTCTATCCGAAAAAACGAACGCTCGCTCTATCGTATTTTCAAGCTCTCTTACATTTCCATACCAATGATATTCCAACAATTTTTTTGCTGCTTTAGGCGTCACTCTCGGCTTACGATTTTTCTGCGCTTCAGCAAGCCTTTTCAAAAAAAAATCTGTCAGCAGTAATATATCGTTGTCTCTCTTTCTTAATGGCGGAACATTTAAAGAAATTACGTTAAAACGATAATATAAATCTTTTCTAAACCGCCCCAAAGAAATTAAATCCAGTAAATTCTTGTTAGTAACTCCTACGATCCGAACATCAGCAGTAAGAGATTTACTTCCGCCAATTGGAGTATACTCCTTGAACTGTAAAAAACGCAAAAGCATTGCCTGAGCAGCCGGTTCTAAATCTCCGATTTCATCGAGAAACAAAACTCCGTTCTCAGCCCAAGCAATTTTACCTTTTGTTCCTGTTACAGCTCCGGTAAAAGCACCTTCCAAATGACCAAACAATTCATCTTCAGCCAAAGATGATGATAAAGCTGCACACGAAACAGGCACAAAAGGTGCATTTTTCCGCTTACTTAATTTCCAAATATAATTTGCAAGAACTTCTTTTCCTACTCCGGTTTCACCAGTAATAAGAGTAGTAACATCAGAAGCTGCAACTTTTCTTGCAGCTTCTTTTAATTCCAAAATCTGCTTACATTCACCAATGAAATTAATCATTCTTCTTCTGGTTGATCATATCAGCCAATGTAAACTTACCATCATCATCATCACTTTCAAATTCTCTGACTTTTTTCGCTGTAACAACTTTTTCCAAATCTCTGATAGACAAGAAAAATACACGTCTTTTAACATCAAGTTCTTTGATAATCGCCTTTACAGTGTCACCAACTTTTACTCTATCGTTAATAGATGCTTTTATTTCATCTGAGCGTCCCATTGCTACATGAGAAAAAGGAATTACAGTAGTAAAGCCAGAATAAGGTTCAACTACAAGTCCTTTTTCATTAATTTCTTTTACCGGACATTCTACAATATCTCCAACTTTTGCTGTGTCCGGAATATTTTTCCAAGGGTCATCTTTAAGTTGTTTCAAGCTTACTTTTATTTTTCCTTCATTTACATTCAAGAAAATCACTTCAACCTCAATTTCCTCACCAACTTTAAAGAATTCCATTGGATCTATATTATTTTCAGTCCAAGAAATTTCATCTTTATGAAGAAGTGCATCTACACCTTCTTCCAATTCAATAAAAGCACCAAACGGAGTCACTGATTTTACTTTACCCTTTACTTTAGCACCTACGGGATATTTAGTTTCTACTGATTTCCAAGGATTTTCCAAAAGATGCTTCAAACTTACATTTATCTTTCTGTTTTCAGGGTCAATTGCAATAATTTTTACTTCAACAGTTTGTCCTTTTGATAAAAGTTCTTTTGGATGTCTGATATTTTTTGTCCAAGACATATCCGAAATATGAAGCAATGCTTCCACACCATCAATAATCTTTATGAAAGCCCCATAAGTTGTCAAAGATGAAACAGTTCCTTTTACTACATCATCAACTTTGTATGCTTCCATAAAAGTATCCCATGGCATTTTTTCAAGCTGTTTTAATCCCAATGAAACTTGATTCTTTTCTTTATTTAAAGAAAGAACTTTTACCTTTATTTCATCGCCTTTTTTCAATACATCATCTACTTTTGCAACTTTATTCCAAGAAATATTTGTTATATGCAAAAGCCCTTCAATTCCCGGAGCTACTTCAACAAAAGCACCGAAATCGGTAATGTTCTTAACAATTCCGTTCAAAACATCGTCAACATTAGTTTTATCAAAAAATTCTAATTTATTTTTCTTAGCTGATTCGATAAGAACTCTTTTTCTATTTCCATAGAAATCTTCTTTAATTTCTTTGGAAGCACCTTTTTTACCAGAATTATCTTTCTTAGGAGCCGGTTTTTCAATATAAAAAGAAACTTTCTTTTCTTTTATAGAAGAAAGATCTTCAATTCTTTTTCTATCCCACAAAGCCAGTGGAATTAATCCATACAAAGTACCGTATTTTACAAGAACACCATATTTTCTGACTTCAACCACTTCACCTTCTACAGGCTCATCAGCATTAATCTTGTCGAAAAGTTTTTCCTTCTCTTTCATTTGGCGAGCTTTTGTTAAAGAAACAACAGGCACACCATCATGACTTTCCCTATAAATTAAGTAAACATCAATTTTATCTCCGATTAATGGCTTTGTTTCAAAATCAGTTAAAGGAACTTGTGCTTCAGATTTCAAATTTACATCCAAAAAAACAACCCCTTCTTTTTCATTAATATCCAAGACAGTAGCGTCCACGGTTGTATTTTCATCAACATCAACCAAAGTTTCCTTTATACTTTTTTCAAAATCCATATCATCTGTTGTCATACAAAAACTCCAAGTTTTATTTATTTCTAAATAATATTATTTTTTTATATTAAATAATATTTTATCCACAACTTCTTCCATAGACATTTCAGTAGTATCTATGTAAATAGCATCTTCCACACGCTTCAGCGCACCGACCTCACGATGTTCATCATTATAATCACGTTTGCTTATAGCTTCTTTTATTTCATCTAAAGAAGCTGAATATTGAATTTCGGCTAACCGTCTTCGTGCACGTTCTTCTACAGATGCATCTAAATAAAATTTATAATCTGCATTAGGGAAAACCACACTTCCAATGTCTCTTCCATCCATAATAACAGACTTATTTTCAGAATAAGAATTCAAAAAGGAATTCACTTTCTGACGAACTTCAGTCTGCGCTGAAAACGGTGACACTACAGCGGTAACCTCACTGCTTCTTATAAACGGCATAAAATCAACTCCGTTTATAAAAACGCTGCCATTAATAAGTTCTATTGAAATGTTTTCCAAAGCATTTTTTATCGAGGCATAATCCTCTATTTTTATATTGCTGTCAAGTATCTTTTTCGCCAAAGCCCGATAAATTGCGCCGGAATCGATGTATTCCAAGTTTAACTTTTGAGCTACTATTTTAGCGATTGAACTTTTTCCTGCTCCGGCAGGACCATCTACTGCTATTTGCATTTCTTTACTCCGTCATTATAAACTGCATTGTAAATTTCATCATAAGTCATAGAAACGTATTCGCCGGACAAAATACCTAAATCTGCCAGCTTTAACTTTCCGATGAAAATTCTTTCAAGTTTTGTTATCTCACAAGCAAAATGTTTATATACTTCCCGAATTTCTCTCTTTTTTCCTTCCTTCAACTCTATAAGCATCTGCTTTCTGTCGTGCTGAATCTTACACATCTTTGCTTTGTAAAAGATTCCATCTACAGTTATTCCGCGCGTAAAAGATGAGGCAATATTTTTAGCCACTTCAAAAGAAGCCGATGAAGTTACCATATATCCTTTAACTACGCTTTTTGAAGGATGGATGATGTTATTAGCAAAATCACCGTCATTAGTCAACATAATCAATCCGCACGAATTATAATCCAAACGTCCTATGTGAAACAACGATGTATCGTTTTTGTCTTCACCGGTAAGTAAATCAAAAACCGTTCTACGCCCACGCTCATCTTTTCGTGAACAAATTACATTTTCCGGCTTATTCAAAACTATGTACTTTTTATTACACAAACTAAGCTGCTTCCCATCAAAAATGACCTCATCCGATGAAGAAACTTTATCTCCAAGCACAGCAATTCTTCCATTAATACTTACTCTGCCCTCTTCAATATATTTTTCCGATTCTCGTCTGGAACAAACGCCGGCAGAAGAAATATACTTTTGCAGCCTCATTACTTTTTCTTCATTATCACTCATCTATCCATTTCCTCGCTGCCGTCTTCGATAACAAACTCATCACTTTTAAGTTCATTAACAGTAGGAAGATCATTAATGCTTTTCAAATTAAAATGCGTTAAAAAATCCTGCGTTGTACCAAACATCAGTGGCTTTCCGATAACATCTTTACGCCCGACTATTTGAATCAAATTTTTCTCAAGCAGGATTTTTACTGCGTAATCGGGAGCAACACCGTAAGTCGCTTCTATTTCATTTTTAGTTATAGGCTGCTTATATGCAATTATAGTCAAAACCATCATTGCGGATTTTGATAACCTAGATTTTTCCTTTATACTGTAGATTTCTTTAAACTCCGGCAAAATATTTTTTTTCACCTGCAACGCATATCCTCCGGCTATTTCAACAACCGTTATCCCATGCTGAGAATTTTGATCGTAAGTCACGGAAAGTTCATTTACTATTTCACGAATTTTTTCAGATTCAAGCCCTGTGTATTTCACAAGCCGTTCCATTGGAACAACCTCATTTTCATGAAGAAGCACTGCTTCTATAATCGCAGAATATTTATCTACTTCCATTTTATTCCTCCGGCTTGTCCTTTTTTACTACAAAAATATCTCCGAACAGCACATCCTGCCGAATCACTGCTTCCCCTTGCTTTACCAATTCCAAAACAGCCAAAAAACAGCACGCAATTTCAACTTTTGACATATCATTATTAATAATCTCAAAATATCTGAAATCATTTCTATCGGTCAGTATGGAACGCACAAAACAGATTTTTTCTTCAACCGTACATTCAAGCTTTTCTATCTCATAAGAATTTTTTTTCGGAACAGCTGATTTGCGCTTCATAATTTCGGCAAAGGCACTTACTAAATCGAGTACAGAAAGAGCTTCCAGTTCCTTTTCCGTTTTTTCTACAGGAAATAAACTCGTTCCGGAACCTTTTCGAGGAATATACAAACTTTCTTCGCTGCAATCTTCCAGAACGCCAGATGCGATTTTATATTTTTGGTATTCCAGCAGCCTCTGAATAAGTTCATCTCTCGGGTCTTGCTCATCCTCTTCATAATCATTTTCCACAGGCAAAAGCGAACGTGATTTTATATAAATTAAAGTAGCTGCCATTTCGATAAATTCGGAAATATTGTCCAAATCCATATCGATGATTAATGACAGATAAGAAAGATACTGACTTGTGATTTCTGCAATAGAAATATCATTTATATCAATTTCAGCTTTCTTAACCAAAAAAAGTAGTAAATCCAAAGGTCCTTCAAACTCAAGCTCTTTAAGTTTTACTGTATAAGCAGCACTTTTTTTCAGATTCACCGGCGACTGATTAAAATCAAAACTACCCAAGCGTAAACTCTCCCAAACATTCTACTTCCTGTCCGCCCCTTCTCTGGTTTTCTCTTATCCATTTTTTGATCGGATATATTACGCCGAGTTCTTCATCCACATCCAGCAGCGGAATCAGTACAAAGTTGCGTTTTTTCCAACTTTTATGAGGAATTGTTAATGTTTTCTCGTTCATTTCTTCATCGCCAAAAAGAATAATATCAATATCAATAGCTCGCGGACCTTTCGGACGCTCCGGCGATTTTTGCCTGCCAATATCTTTTTCTATCTTCTGAATTATTTCCAATACATCATAAGGATCCAGCAAATCTGTATAGCACTTGACGCAAAGATTAAAAAAACTGGCTTGATTCAAATCATCCTGAGGCGCAGTTCGGTAAAGCATACTGTGATCATCCATCTGGAAATATCTGCTTAAATGCATCAGGGCTTTGCGCAAATAGGAAAAACTCGGCTCAATATTAGAACCGAGTGATAAATATAAAGGAACAGTCATCATCATAAGTTTAAATCTTTCTGTTCTGTATTAGCAGAAGCGTCTTTCTTGCGTTTTCCGTCATTTTTTTCAGCCGGTTCTTCTGTTTTAGGCATAAGAACAGATCTAACTTTATCCTCTATTGTCTTTGCAATGTCTTTATTTGCGACAAGGAAAGCTTTGGCATTTTCATGACCCTGACCGATTTTTTTGTCTTGATACTGATACCAAGAACCGGATTTCTGAATCAAACCGTATTTTACGCCGGCATCAAGAATAGATGATTCGCGTGAAAAACCTTTGCCGAATGCAATTTCCAGTTCCGCTTCTCTGAAAGGAGGCGCAAGCTTATTTTTTACTACTTTTACACGAACTCTGTTTCCTATTGCTTCCTGAGCACTTGTAATAGTTTCAATCTTGCGAACTTCAAGTCTCATAGATGCATAAAATTTCAATGCATTTCCGCCGGTAGTTGTTTCCGGATTTCCAAACATAACGCCAATTTTCATTCTTAACTGATTAATAAAAATAACACAGCACTTTGATTTGGAAACAACTGCTGTCAACTTACGCAAAGCCTGACTCATAAGCCTTGCCTGTAGCCCCATGTGACTGTCGCCCATCTCACCTTCAATTTCGGCTTTAGGAGTTAATGCAGCTACGGAATCTACAACGATAATATCAACCGCACTGCTTCGTACAAGATTTTCTACAATTTCAAGAGCTTGTTCACCTGTATCCGGTTGCGAAACCCACAAGTCATTAATATTTACGCCCAATGACTTAGCGTACACCGGATCCAAAGCATGTTCCGCATCGACAAATGCAGCAATTCCGTTTTTCTTCTGAGCTTCTGCAATAGCATGCAAAGTCAAAGTTGTCTTACCGGAAGATTCCGGTCCGTAAACTTCGATTATACGCCCTCTCGGATACCCTCCGATTCCCATAGCAGCATCCAACAACAACGAACCGCTCGGTATAACATCTACAGCAACAGCCTGCTTTGCCCCCAAACGCATAATCGAACCTTTTCCGAATTCTTTCTCAATAGCAAAAATAGAAGCTTCCAGCATTTTCATTTTTTCAGCAATTTCATTGTTATTATCAGCCATTTCACCATTCCTTTGCTCTTCAATTTTCTCACTCATGCAATTCTTCCCCCTGTTTATGTTGAATTAGCAGATTTTTATTTTCCACTAATATATATAAACACTAAAAGTTTCAAAATATTGCATGTTTGGGCAATATATATCATAAAATTTTAAAAAAACCACCAGATTTAATTTTAAGATTATAAATACACTTGCCATAAAACGATAATTATTCCATTTAAGAATAACCAACACAAAGGACAGACCTCAATTCCAAAACAGTATACAGACCTGTCCCCATACAATTAAAAATAAACAAACAACTTGACCAACATTCACTGTCGGAGTATCCTTAGTCTTATTTCAAATTGTTGGGAGCTGCAAATATGAAATGTACCGACATTATGGTTAAAGATGATTTCTTTTCTGTTGAGAAATATAAAGATGTAAATAAATCCGATGTTAAGGCGATAGCTTTTACAGGAAGTCCGGGACGTCATCCTTATGAAGAAAACAAGTTTGTACTTATCCTTAATCCGTTAAGTGACAATACTGAATTCATAGAATTCAACAAAAGCGACATTGTTTATGTAGAAGATTTGCCTACTATTTCATCAAAAAACAAAGGTTCTGTGTCAATGAAAATCATTTGGATGAAAGAAGGCGCAATTGCGGTAAAAATGACACCGTTCGTTGTTGCAAAAACATCTACAATTTATGACTGAAAGCTGATTCCTTAGGAAAAAACTTGGCTGCAATAATAATAACCGCATTAATCTTCTTTATTCTTATACAACTGATTCCGTCCTTTATATTCCGCCGTTATGAAGAATTGCCGATGCAATTTTTGTTTATGGCTTACGCATTTATTGCCTTACTGCAAAAAAATTCCGCAGTAGCCAAGTTATCGTTTATGCAGAATTTAGCTACAATAATATGCATATCATTCTCGGCAGTAATGGTAATCATTTACTTCATACAGCTGCTAGGCAGCAGAGATTGTGCTAAGTTCAAATATTTTTTCTTAATATTAAATGCATTGGTTTTTATTGCAGGGATAACAGCTTTCTGCATTACCGAAAAAGTTCAATTTTTCTACAGTTGTTTTTCATTATTTACCGTATTGTTTCTGATATTCCTACCTTTCCGATTCTTCAAAGTTTGGCAGCACGAACAACTTGAAAAAAAGATTCTCATTTTATCCGCATATTTTATGGTAATAATGTTTCTTGGCATATCTATATTCTATCTATTTAATTTACCGCATGTTCAGTATTTCTTTATTGGTGTAATCATCTACTTCTTTGGATATGAATTCTTTCTTTGCAAAACTGCTATTCGTTCATTGTATAACAGCAAAGCGAAAAATACCGCTGATAATGACGATGTGAACGAACAGGCTTACAATTTCAATAAAAGTGAATTAATGATACTCAAAGGTTTTCTTGATAATCCGGACATTCCGTATAAACTTCTGCAGGATAAAATAGGGCTTAGTGAGAAAACAATCAGCAATTATTTAACATCAATCTACAGACAACTAAAAATCAAGAATAAAATACAACTGAAAAAAATACTTCAAAACAACAAAGAACTACGTGCTGCGATATTGGAAAACAGCGAAATCGACGATTAATTTCAGCTTATTTTCTTGCTTATCAGAAATTTAGAATACAAATCTTGTCATCTATTTTTTTTATGAAAAAATTCATTCAATATACTAATAATTTTTTATTGCGAAAAATATTTTTCTATTGTAATGCCAAACAATATTTATTTACTTAAAAAGAGGAAAACATGAATAAAAGAAAAAAAAATCGTTATGTTTTTAACATAGGAAAACTGAAAAACAGCAGAACTGTGCAAAATGTTATTCAAAACAGTGATACACAAATTACTTTGTTCGAGTATGACAAAAACAATTACTTATACGTCAGCGTATACACGAAAGAAAACAGCACTTGGAAATGCGACGAAAAGATAACAAAAACTTCCAACAAGATTAAAGTTTATTACAACACTTGGATAAAAGAACAAAACGAAGCCTATTGGTTAAAAAATGAAAATGACAACATTATTAAAATTAACAAAGCAGATTTTACAGTAAAGGAGATTAAACTATAAAAAAACATCACCTTATATCAATTTTATTATTAACATTGCCGTTTTGGACTTTTGCCATTCCGAATTCTCAATCTGCAAAATTACTTGAAGCTAAAGAGATGGAATTTTCCTATGGACTAAGGCAATCTTCTACAATTTATGCCACTGTTGCCAGCTCAACTGATAATTCAGATTTCTATAAAAGCGGTGTCTACTTTGCACTACCCATATCAATCGGCGGCAGTCTTTCATCTGCTTTTAATTTACGTGCCGGAATAAATGAACTGGTTGAATACCAATTTCAAGGTTGAATTTTTATTCGGCATAGAAAACACAAAGCACAGCGTCATTGCACGTCATGAATTCTTTTTTAAATACACTCTTCATACGTATTCAGCATTCAATGGTGAAATTGAAGACAATGTATTTTCAAATGATTGGAAAATATGCGGAACTGAGCATGTCTTCTCTATGGGATATTCGATTTCTATCGGCGGACGTACAAAACGGAAACAGAGAAACTCACAGAAAAAAAGGAACTATCCATTTTCGGACAGTTCCTTTTTTTATATACAAGTTTAATACTACTGAACTTTGCTCCAGTCTCGGACCGCACCTTTATCTGCACTTGTAGCAAAATATCCGTATAATTTTAAAGCATTGGATACTTTACGTTCTCTGTTCGGCTTGAAACCGCCGTTCTTTTCCAAATCGGCTCTACGTTTTTTTAATTCATCATTATCAACTTTCAATTCAATAGAACGAGCCGGAATATTTATCTCAATGACATCACCGTTTTGAACAAGTCCTATAATTCCGCCGTCAGCAGCTTCTGGTGATACATGACCAATACTCAAGCCTGATGTACCGCCGGAAAATCGCCCGTCAGTCAAAAGCGCACAATCTTTATCCAATTTTTTTGACTTTAAATATGTTGTAGGATAGAGCATTTCCTGCATTCCCGGACCACCTTTCGGACCTTCATAACGAATAAGAACAATATCGCCCTTTTCAATTTTATTGCCGAGAATCGCATCTGAAGCCTGTTCCTGCGAATCATAAACTTTTGCTTTACCGGTAAATTTCAGAATTGATTCATCAACACCGGCGGTTTTTACAATACATCCGTTTTCAGCGATATTGCCGAAAAGAACCGCAATACCTCCGTCCTTAGAGTAAGCATTTTCCACACTGCGGATACATCCGTTTTTACAGTCCAAGTCCAATTCATCATAACGATTGCTCTGTGAATAAGCCTGAATATTTCTGTATCCGCCGGGTGCCGCATGACATCGCTCTACAGCTTCTCCTGTCGCCTTTCCCCCACGAATATCATTTTCATCAATTACTTGTCCCAAAGTCTTTCCTTCTACAGTCACCGTATCACAGTGAAGAAGCCCGGCACGTTTCAATTCTCCAAGAATAGCCATAATTCCGCCAGCTCTGTTTACATCTTGAATATGATAAATTTTGGTATTAGGCGCAACCTTGCAGATAAAAGGTACTTTGCGGCTCAATCTGTCAATGTCTGCCATCTTAAAATCGACTCCGGCTTCACGAGCAATTGCCAATAAATGCAGAACAGTATTAGTAGACGCTCCCATTGCAATATCCAAAGACATTGCATTTTCACATGAATCCATAGTTACAATTGAACGAGGCAAAATCTTATCATTACCTTCCAAGTAATATTCCTTTGCCATTTCCACAATTCTGCGACTTGCTTTTTCATACAGAAGTTTACGTTGAGTATGTGTCGCAAGGACAGTTCCGTTGCCCGGCAGCCCCATTCCCAGAACTTCAGAAAGACAATTCATAGAATTGGCAGTAAACATTCCGCTGCAACTTCCGCATGTCGGACAACCAGCTCTTTCTATTTCCAGTAAATCAGCGTCAGAAGTTACATCATCGCCGCCTACTTTCATTACATCAATCAAATCGTATTTTTCACCTTTATAATTTCCGGCTTCCATCGGACCGCCAGAAACAAAAATTGTCGGAATATTCAATCTCATTGCAGCCATCATCATTCCGGGAACAATTTTGTCACAGTTCGGAATACAAATCATTGCGTCGGCAGCATGAGCATTTACCATGTATTCTACACTGTCCGCAATTAAATCACGTGAAGGCAAAGAATAAAGCATTCCGTCATGCCCCATCGCAATTCCGTCATCAATAGCAATTGTATTAAACTCAATACCGATTCCGCCATTAGCTTCTATAAACTCTTTTACCTGCTTGCCGACTTCACGCAGATGAACGTGTCCGGGTACAAATTGCGTAAATGAATTAACAATAGCAATAATCGGCTTCTTGCCTAAATCTTCCTCTTTCACACCGTTAGCACGCCACAAGGCTCTTGCTCCGGCTCTGGTACGTCCGTCTGTCGTTACACTACTTCTAAATTTATTCATTAAATTCCTCCATGCAGACAACCGCAAAAAAATTACGGTACATTAATAGTATAAAAGTCGATTTTCCCAAAATTATGCCGTTTGACATAAGAAGCAAAATCAACATGCGTACTTATAGCACTTTTCTTTTTCCATTTGGAAAAATATTCTTACAATATCATCAAAAAACATTACCGGTACAAAAATATTTTTATGTGAGAAAAACTGGTGTTAAAAAAATTCAGAAATGGTTATTTGGATTCTTCCGTGTTAAGAATTTCGGCACTTAAATCACCCTGCAGAATAAAAGTATTATTTTCCACATCTACTATAATTTTTCTTGCGCTGTATTCCGACCCTTGATTGCGCACAGTCGGAAAACCACTTATCGACATTTGCTTATCACTTTTTGTATATTTTACAAATGCGCCTTTTGCAAAAATATCTTTCTGATAAATTCTGGAATTCCCTTGTATTATAGTGACTTTTTCCTCGTCATAGTTATAAATCGTATCGCCAAATACAGCTACTTCCTCTTTTGAATCAGTATAAAATGCATTATTGCGGATTACAAACTTTTTTTCTTCACGATAATATTCAGCTTCTTCACCGCCAATCTGCACTTGCTCCACATCATTGAAAATTCTTATTGTCTTATTAAACAGTGCCTTTTCAATCTGCTCTTCACCGTTTTTATCTTTAAAAAAATGAATTTCTATCTCTTCACAGTAAATTTTATAATCATCTATTTCAAGATAAGCATTGCCCTGCCCTTTAAAAACGTTCTTGGCTTTTATTTCCTGATACGAAGCAATATCCGCTTTAAAAGTAATTACTTTCTTACCTTTTTGAGGAGCGCAGTACGATGAAACGGCAATAAAACAGCAGAAAATTATTAAAAGCTTTTTCACTCTTTTTTCTCATCCTCGTAAAAATAATCCATGTCAATATTAGAAAATTCCGTAGTCTGCGAATTCAAATCCGATTTCATGGAATCAGCCAAAAGCTGCGACCCATCGGCTTTGACAATGCGAACCTTGCCGTCACTTGTAAGCTGATTTCTGCTGTAGTTCAAAACCAACTCATCCGTATACAGCGTAATTCCCTGATCCAGTTTATCAATCACTACATTATTCTGAAACAGAAACTCATCAACAGCATTATCAATTACCGCATTGTCAGAATTTATCTTCATTGTCAATTCATTTTTCGTATTGGTAAGCTGAACATAAATTTTTTCACAAACAATTTGATTTCTTTTTTCGTAACTTTTTGCAAGTCCGATTTCTGCCTCAAGGTAAACACGCTTATTTTTATAAATATTATGCTTATAATTTTGCTGTAGCATATCCGGTAATTCAACACGTCCAATATCTGCATCGGATTTTTCCATAGAACATGAAATAAAACAAAATACGGCAAAGATAAAAGCTACAGCAAAATATAATCGTTTCATTAAACCTTCTTATTCTCCAATACGGCTTTGGCAAAATCTCTGAAAATAGGATGTGCTTCAAACGGATTTGACTTAAATTCCGGATGAAACTGAACACCAACTCCAAATGGATGATCCGTCCACTCTACAGATTCAACCAAATGCCCATCCATTGTCGTACATGCAATTTTCAGTCCGTTTTTCTCAAAATCTTCACGATAACAATTATTAAATTCGTATCTGTGACGGTGACGTTCGCTTAATTCCAATGAACCGTAAGCTTTATGAAGCAAAGTATTCGGTACAATTTTTCCGCAATAAGCACCCAAACGCATTGTTCCGCCCTTAGCGTCAATATATTGCTGTTCTTCCAAAAGGGCAACTACAGGATACGGCGATTCCGGGTCAAATTCTTTGGAATTGGCATTTTCCCAACCCAAAACGTTTCTTGCATATTCAATCACCATAATCTGCATACCCAAGCAAATTCCGAAGTAAGGAATTTTATGCTCTCTGGCATATTTTGCCGCTGCAATTTTTCCGTCGATTCCACGTTCTCCAAATCCGCCCGGAATCAAAATTCCGTCCGCTCCATGCAATTTTTCTTCTATATTATCTTCAGTTAATGTTTCACTGTCGATTTTTATAAGTTCTATTTTTGCACAATTATAAAAAGCCGCATGATGTAAAGCTTCATAAATAGACTTATAAGAATCCTGAAGTTTTATATATTTCCCGATAACAGCGATTTTTGCTTCACCTTTCGGATTATTTATAACCTCTGAAAGATTGTGCCACTTATCAAGTTTTCCTTCTTTATACGGAAATCCCAAACTTTTTAACAAAGCTTTTGTCAATCCCTGCTTTTCATAAGCCAAAGGAATTTCGTAAATCGAAGCTTTCATACTAAGTGCCGAAATAATCGAATCAAACGGAACATTAGTAAACAAAGAAAGTTTATGGCGCATATCATCAGGCATAGGTTGATTCATGCGGCAAAGCAAAATATCAGGCAGAATTCCGTATTCCATAAGACGCTGAACCGAATGTTGAGTCGGTTTTGTTTTCAGCTCTCCGGCAGCAGACAATTCCGGAATCAATGTGAGGTGAACGAATACTACATTTTCACGTCCTATATCAAAAATGAACTGGCGTGCAGCTTCTATAAAAGGAACCGATTCTATATCACCGACAGTTCCGCCTATTTCTGTAATTACCACATCGACATCAGCATCTTTTGAAAAAGCCATAATACGGCGTTTTATTTCATCAGTAATATGGGGAATTACCTGAACGCATTTTCCCAAGTAATCACCGCGTCTTTCACGTTCTATTACTTCCTGATAAACCTGACCTGTAGTAACGGAATTTCGTTTGGAAATAGAAGCTGTTGTAAAACGTTCATAATTTCCTAAATCCAAATCGGTTTCCGCTCCGTCATCTGTTACATAAACTTCTCCGTGCTGAAACGGACTCATTGTTCCTGCATCTATATTAATATACGGATCGACTTTGACCATCTGGATTTTATATCCTCTCGATTCCAATAAAGTTCCTATAGAGGATGCCGCAATTCCTTTACCTAAAGAAGAACAAACTCCTCCAGAAACAAAAATATACTTCACACTGCTCATTTTCTATCTCCTTTAAATGACAAAATAAAAAAACTGTTCCGAACTTTCTGATTAACCAAAAAAGAAAGATCAGAACAGAAAACTATATTCCAGAATCCCAAAAAAGCTCAAGTCATTCGTCAATGAAGAATAACAAGGTCATTAACATCAATATCACGGAAAAAGTCATTATCCTTAAACTTTATTTCAGCAATATTTTCATCAACTTTTACGACTATCGCATTTCCTTTTATACTCTTTTTATCGATTAAATATCCGGCTGTTCCTATCTGCAGCGGATATTTTTGATTCTTTATAACGTAATATGTATCTTTCAGTTTTACACCGGAACGACGACCGGCATTGATTACTGCCCTGTCACCCGATATTTTCAAAAGTGCAGCTCTAAACGGAATCACAGAATCCATTTGTGCCAAAAGTGAAGACGCTGTCGATATTACACGATCATTCCCTGTTTGATAAGTGCGGAATTCCTTGATCGTTTCGCCGTTCGCCGCATTTTTCAGAGTCAGCTTCGCACCGATTGAAATATCTTCTTCCTGCACTGTCAAATCGACAAAATAAGGCATAAAATTCGGCAGCTTTTTAGTTATTTCCATTTTTTCAGCAGCAGAATAATCTCTGTCTATGTAAGGAACAATTTCATAAATGTATTTATCATAGCTTAATTCCTTCAAGTAAGAAGCGTACATTTCTTCCGCTTTATAATGAGGATTTGAAATATCATGACTGATAAACAATGGAATAAGATAAGTTTCGTTTTTCACATTATACTGATTGATTTTCCATTCCTGCCCCAAACGAAACAATGCATTTCTGCTTTCCATCAAAATTCTATCTTTAATTTCCTTTGAATCTGAAAAATCTCCGGCAAGCGTAATTTCTCGCAAACTTCTTTCCGGGAAATTATTGCTGGCATAATATTCTGCAAGTTCAAGTCTCGCTTCAATATTATACGGATTCAGCATTATCGCACGGCGCAGTGAATAAAGATATTTATCGTAAAACGCAGTTTTTTTGCTTTCCATAGCTGTCTGATAATAGTAATCGGAACGTTGCTTTCGTCTGTTGTCCGATACCGGAAATGAATTTTGCAGCGTATTATCTAAAAATATTGCGGCAAATTCATCATCCGCCGTGCTTCCAAGACACTTCATCAAGCTTGACACCGTTTTTTTGTCATATCCGATCATATTATAAGCATGACTTAAATAGTAGAAATTAAGATAATTGTTCGATGATAAATTCGTAAAAAGTTTAAGAGCTTCATCCGGCTGATTTAAATACATATAGTATTTACCGAGCATAGTTCTGTAGGATTCTTTGTCTTTAATTTCAACAGCAGTTTTTATCTGTTCGACTGCTTCACGAATTTTTCCTTCACGAAACAAAAACAAAGAATACGCATAGTAAACTTTATCTTCCAATGAATTGTACTGAATATTTTTTTTGTAACATTCGGCTGCTTTTAGAGAATCTTCTTTTTCATAATATTCAGCCAGTTTTAAAAGAGCTTTATAATTGTTAGGATTCGCTTTTAGGATTTCCTGCAGCGTATTTCTTGCTTGAATCTTTCTGTCAGTCTCAAGATAAAGATTTGCCAATCCGTTAAAAGCAGTTACATTAAGCGGATCTTCTTTTATAACCTTTTCGTATTTACTTTGCGCCAAATCGTACATTTTCAGCTTTGTCTCAATATCTGCCGAAAAAAGCACTAAGTCAGAACGGTTCGGAGCCAAAACCAATGCTTTATTTATATTTACGTAAGCATAATCATAATTTCCGTATTCATAATAGACTTCCGATAAAAGCTTCAGTGCATCAAGGTACTTAGGGTTTTCATCAAGAGCCAGTCTGAGAAAGTCAATTGCTTCATCGTATGCTTCCCTAATCTCAAAAGCTTCTTTT
Source organism: Spirochaetales bacterium (assembly GCA_050872545.1). Lineage (GTDB taxonomy): Bacteria > Spirochaetota > GWE2-31-10 > GWE2-31-10 > GWE2-31-10 > RGIG8597. Next base: position 22,969 of record JBNMHA010000020.1, read on the forward strand.
GCTTTTTGGTAGTATGACACCGCACTTTCCGAGAAAACCGGCAATGAAAAAATAAACAACAATGCAAAAATCAAACTAATTTTCTGTTTTCTCATTTTCATTCTCTTTTATCACTATTCTGACTTTTTTAATCTTTCTACCAGAAATAGCTTCGATTGTAAATAAATAATTCCCATACTCAATGCACTCCTGATCCTTCGGCACTCTTCCGAGCAGTGTAAAAATCAGACCTCCAAGCGTATCAACATCAGGTGTTGAGATATTCATACCGGCAGATTCATTCAAATCAGTTATTGTAATACGCCCACTGGCGATAAATTCCCTATCACTTATCTGTATTAAATCTTCCGCTTCCTTATTAAATTCATCCTGAATGCTGCCAACAATACGTTCGATTATATCATCCAGCATTACAATCCCGGAAACGCTTCCGTATTCATCAATTACAACAGCCAAATGAACTTTATTTTGACGCATTTCGACCAAAAGTTCATCTATCGGCTTTACTTCCGGCACAAAATATGGCGACAAAAGAATACTTTCAAAAGATTCTTGCGATTTCTGGCTCAACACTCTCAACAGTGCCTTTGCATGAACAATTCCCACAATATTTTCATGCTTTTCATCAAAAACCGGCAACCTTGATTCTCCGCAGCTTACAATCTTTGCGGCAGCTTCATCAACGGAAGCGTTTATATCGACCCAATGCAAATCTACTCTCGGAATCATAATTTCTTTTGCTTCTATTCTGCGCAGCCTAAGAATATTAAGCATCATCGTATAAAGTTCTTCTTCATCGCCTTTATCGTCACCATCCATTGCATGAAGTTCATCTTGAAACTTCTCTTTGATTGCCGATATATTTTTGCTGTTAAATAAATTGGAGAATAAATTACTCAACTGTTTCTCCTGTTAATTTTTTATAAACCGACTTTTCCAACCGGCTCATTTCGCAGTCTTCACTTTCATTGTGATCGTATCCCATTAAATGCAGAATTCCATGCAGTATTAAATAACGCACTTCTTCAAACACGCTGTGTCCCAAACTTTCAGCCTGATTTGCAGCATAAGGAACTGCAATTACAATATCGCCCAAAAAATGATTTTCAAAACCAAAATCTTCTCCCTCTGTCTGCGAGAAAGAAAGAACATCCGTTGCCTTATCTTTTCCTCTGAATTTATTATTCAATTCTTTTATTCTGTCATTATCGGTAAACAACAAATTCACCGAGAAATCTTCACGCTTAACTTCTTTTAATACTTTGGAAATCCAGTCGAGCAGCGATTCCTCCGGTAAATCTTCCTTATAAATATCATTATCGTAGTCAATATAACATTCTTCCATTATTTCATTCCTTCTTCGTAATCTCTTCGACAGATGTCGATTCTTTTTTAACGGCAGAAGGTGGTGCCGGATATTCAATACGCGAATGATACATTCCAATCAGCGATTTAGTAAAAACCTGTTTGATTTTTGTTAAGTCACGAATCGTAAGTTCCGCATCCGTCAGTGTTCCGTCTTTAAACTTTTCATCTACAACTTTTTCTACAAGAGCCTTAAAACCTTCCTTTGTATAATCTTTGCTTGCTCTTGAAATTGCTTCAATCTGATCTGCCATCATAACTATCGCTGCTTCCGGAAACTGTGGATTTTCAGCTTTGTAACGGAAAGTTTCTTCCGAAATATGTTCACCTTCAGGTGCCTGTTTCAATGCCTGATAATAAAAATATTTAATCAATCCATTGCCGTGGTGCTGCTGAATAATGTCAATAACTTTCTGCGGCAGTTTAGCGGCTTTCGCACGCTCCACCCCGTCTTTCACGTGATTCTTGATAATATTTGCACTCGCAGTAGGCGGCAGTTCATTATGCGGATTGTAATCGCCCTGATTTTCCGTAAAATACGCAGCATTACCGATTTTCCCAATGTCATGATACAAAGCCCCGACTTTAGCAAGCAAACCGTTAGCATGAATTGCATTCGCTGCAGCTTCCGCAAGATTCGCTACATTTATCGAATGAATATAACTGCCCATTGCCGATTCCGACAATTCTTTTAACAGCGGCAGCGACGTATCAGTTAATTCTTGTAGTCTGAAAACTGTCGGCAAATTCAGCAGAGTTTCACCTAACGAGATTAATCCGATTGCAAAAACTGAAGAAACAAAACCGTTGCATGCGCCAAAAAATGCAAATTTAGTTATCGACGCAGTTTCCAAACCATCGACAAATGCCAATGTAAATGCAATTACCGCATTCAACAACGCAACATAAATTCCCGAAACAAGCAAATCACTTCGCCGCCTGATTTCGTCTTTTATTACAAAAATTGAACATATTCCGGAAAAGAATACGAATAAAAATGCAGATGAATTGTATCCGGAAATAATAAAGCATGTAATAGAAAACAACATCGTTATAATTACAGCAAAAATTTTGGAATACAAAAAAATCATCGTTATTGTTACCATTGAAATAGGTATTAATGCACCGAAGTAGTAATTGGAACGATCTAAACTGAAAGGAATCATCAAATAAATGACAAACACCATATAAAGTGACAATAGAAAAACAACATTCGCCGTATTACCGAAGAAATCCGAATCAATAAAACAGATAAATGCAAATGAAAAAATAAAAAACAGCAGATTAAGTAAAATGTAAGAAGATACATTTCTCGCAGTAATTCTTTTTTGATTCTGCAGCACCGCGTTAATCATAGTTTGGTTGTCTTCCGTTACCAAATCTCCACGCCGGGCAATAATTTGCCCTTTCTGAATTTTCCTATAAACATTTCGTTCACGCTGAAGTTTTTCGTTAAGATTGGCTTGTGTTTTTTCCGAATCAAGCAGAATATTCGGCTGAAAAAAATTAATCAGAAAATTTTCCAAAACTCTTTTTTCAAATTCACCGAACGCCGGAAGCATTAATTCCACATCATGCTGCATTGACTTCAAATCAAGTTCCAGTTCCATTGCCTGTTCTTTTGTTAATTTTTCATCGGCTTTGCCGCTTCCTGCTGGATAAAACAGCAAAATGCCGGTATTTTCCAATCCCGGAGCAAATCTCGTATCAATATGGATAATTCCGTTGCGGTAAATTTTTGAACAATAATTTTCCAAAGTTCTTGCGAAATCCTTATCTTCACGCATTATTTTCATTAATACTTTAAATTCGTTTTCGGAAAAATCTATTTCATTCTGCTGTGCTGTTTCCTGCACGATTTTTAAATCTGCACCGTCCTGCATTTCAGACAAAAGTTTATCCAAAACATTCAGTCTTTCTTCCGAATACTGCACGTTAAACAAGTAACATGGCACATTACTTAATGAAAGAATTTCTTCATTTCTTGCAGAGGCTTTTTCATCGATGTAATTTAAATCTTCATCTACAACAATATCTTTGCTGATTACATCATTGATTTTTATCCTTATAGCGGAATTGTAATCCTGAAACAGCATTACCAGATTCAAAAATATAAAAATAGTCGTTACGGTTAGGATTTTCAGCCAAAATCCGAGAGAAAACATCATTTTGAAATTAAAATTAAATAAAGCTGCTTTACTTTTCATATCTTTTATACGCACTTATAATTTTTTTCACCACAGGATGACGGACAACATCACATTCTTTAAATTCCACAATGCCGATTTCCGGAACATTCCGCAGAACTTCTAGTGCCTCCACCATTCCACTTTTTACTTTATATGGTAAATCAATCTGCGTTACATCTCCGTTAATAATTAATTTGGCATTTTCCCCTAACCTAGTCAAAAACATTTTCATCTGACGACATGTGGCATTTTGTGCCTCATCTAAAATTACAATACAATTTTCAAAAGTTCTGCCGCGCATATAAGCCAGCGGTGCAACTTCTATCATATTCTTAGCATTTAGTTTCGCATAGATTTCCGGTGTTAAAATACGGTTCAATGCATCAAACAAAGGCGTTAAATAAGGATTTATCTTTTGCGTATAATCTCCCGGCAGAAAGCCCAAACTTTCACCGGCTTCCACTACAGGACGAGTTAGAATCAGCCGCTGTGCTTCTTTATTTAAAAGCGCATTTACCGCATAGCAGACGCTTAAAAACGTCTTTCCGGTACCGGCAGGTCCATAGGAAAAAATAACATCATAATCGGAAAGTGCCTGAATAAGTTTGCTTTGAGTTATTGTACGCGGTTGAAATGTTTTATGAACTTTAGCTATATTTATGGAAGATTTCATCATTTCTTCATAACTTACATCAGAATTTGAACAAATTTGATGATACATTACTTCGATAAGCCCTGCGTGAATACTTCCTCCGGCTTCGGCAATACCGACAAGCTGTTCCAAAAGCTTTTTGATTTTGTCCGCTTCTTTTCCTTTAAGAACAATTTCTTCTGTTCCGCCGGAAACATAAACATCTGCGATTTTTTCCAAAACTTTCAGATTTTTATGATTTATTCCGCAGACATCCATCATTATTTTATTATCGGTAATTTGTACTGTACATTCAGAAATCATGTTAAGCATGGTATATTAAGTAGAGAATAATGTCAATATTTCCACAATTTCACAAAGCAAAGGGAGAAAAATATGAGAATCGGATTCCAAACATCAAAATATAACTGTTTAACATTAGAAGAGGAATTAAATTTCGCTGTTAATCAAAATGCAGATTTTTTCGATATTTTTTTTGATGAGTGGCTGCCCTACCAAATAACGGCAGCGGAACATCAAATAATAAATAAACTGAAAATGAAAAATTTTCCGTTTACAGTACATCTGCCTATAAGCACGCCGAAACTTTCCGCTGCTGATTTAAATTCACTTATAAATTTTGTGCAGGAATTGAAACCATTAACAACAACCGTTCACTTTGACAAATTGACATTCGAACTTTTGAAATACATTGCAGACAACACGAAAAATTCGACAATCATCAGCATAGAAAATACAATTCCGGATATGCACAGTATTTACAATGAAAAATATTTGGATTTTATGAAAGAAGCCGCAAAAATTGCTCCGATACAAGCAACTTTTGATACAGGTCATTGTCATGCCAATCATTACGATTTAATTCGAGCAGTAAATGAACTTTGTGACAACGGAATAAATATTGCCACAGTTCACGCTCATGATAATGACGGAACTCGTGATGCACATGATACAGTAGGCAACGGTACAATCGATTTTCAAGTGTTTTTCAAACATCTGACCGAAAGAAAACAAAATCCGGTAATTGTAATCGAACATTGGACAGACAACACCACATCATTTAAGCGACTAAAAGAAATAATTAACTAAGAGATACCTCCTAATCCTAAAATGGAATAAAGATCTAGTGCTTCGGTTTGCAAACGGTCATGCTGGGCTGCCACTTTGCTTTAAAGTGCAAAAGCCTGACGGTTACATTACATGTCATTCCCGTGCGACGACACGGGAATCTGTTGCTTTGGTGAGATAGAACCTTACGGTTCACAAAAGACATTTTGCAGCCGTCGGCTGCGTCAAGTGCCACTTTGCTTCAAAGTGCGTCGGGCTTGCGCTGGTTAAAGTGGCAATTTGTCTGCCTACGGCAGACGACGTAACTAAACTTGAGTTTAAAGTGCCTAAGCCTTGCGGTTGACAAGAGGCAATTTGCCGGCAAGCCGGCGAGGTAGTGCAATTTGGGTTAAGGTTTTTGACATTGGTTGTTCAAATGGCAATTTGCGGAACAAGTCCGCAGTTAAAAAT
>JBNMHA010000021.1:0-28665 GCA_050872545.1 Spirochaetales bacterium
CCTTTATTTCTTCCTTTCCCATTTCAAGGGCGGAAAAAACAAACTGACACTTTCCAAGAGCCTTTTTTTCATCATTCGCATCTTCTACAGTCAAATCCGCGACACCGGCAGGAATATTCTCGCCGATGAGCCAACGGTTCTTCACCGCATCCTTGTACGCTTTTCCCGCGGAACGCGGACTTGCCGCAACGTAAGTCACCTCAAACCACGGATGATTTTCCAAAAGCTTTATATAACGCTGGCCGACCATTCCAGTCGCGCCCAAAACACCAACTTTAATCTTTTCCATAAAAAGCACTCCAAATCAAAAAATATTGAGTAGATTTTCAAAAATTATCATTCCCGAAAATCAGTAGGCTTATATTATATTTTCGTGTTTTTTTCAAGAAACAAACCGGTCGGAGATGTAAGAGACATCCTAATTTAAGTAAGTTTTATAATTGCAGAACGGATTTTCGATTAACAATTTTTATTGCGATTATTTTTTCAATATTATAAAAAAACATCTTGCAACAGAATATCAAGGAAGGCAAATTATGAAAAATAAAACAACTGTGAAAAAAGATATTCCCGAATGCCGCCCAATGACAATGTCGGGAATATTTTATTATAAAGAAAAAGAACGTTTGGAAGATTTCATTGAAAAATCGCTGCAAAATACAGGAATTGAAAAAAAAGGCAGACCGTTTGCCGTTATTGCACCAAATGCAAACTACAGTTTGGCCGGAAGTATTTACGGTGCGTCATATTCACTTGTTGCCGGTGAACATTACGACACGGTAATTATAATGATGCCGCTTCACCGCCAAGATTTCCGTGGACTCGGATTAATCGGCAGCAAAAGTTTTGAAACTCCATTCGGTAACGTAGAAATAGATTCGGAATCAAATGAATTTCTGCGCCGCTTTTCGGAAGATTTCATTGACGGTCAAACTTATCATGAAAAAGAATATTCTGCCGAACTTCAATTGCCTTATTTAATGAAAACATTATCCGGTGAGTTTAAAATTCTGCCTGTCATTATCGGACGAGCAAATACACGCTACACAATTCTTTTATCAAAAGCGGTAAATGAACTTCTGGCTGCTTCTGACAAAAAATTTCTAATTGTGGTTCCTACAAACCTGAATACTGAATTTCCTTTGGAAAAAACAATAGAACGTGACAAAACATTCATCAAATTACTGCGTGAAAATAATGCGGAAAATTTATCGCAGCAGCTTGCACTGGAACAAATAAGCGCAGACGGAACAGGCGGACTTGTATCATTGCTGCGTTTGAATGAGCTTATGAACAATGCGCATAATGTAGAAGCTCTGAAATACGCCACTTCGGAGACGGTAACAAAAGATGCGTCAAAAGTCGAAAGTTACATAAGCGCAGTTGCTTACTGAAATATAATTCATCCGTTTGACAAAGCACTTGTATCATGATAAAAAGCAAAGCTATCTTTCAAACAAGTATTAAAATAATTGTAAAGGAATATATCTATGGAAGAAATGAAGAGTAGTAAAAAAGACGTGAAAGTAAACAAGAACTTTTTTGTTTACATTATAATCGGACTAATCATCATCACATTTGTTATCTCAGCCGGCGTAATTCCCGGAATAATCAATTTCGTAAATGAAATGGTTCAGCGCAAGGAAGTAAATCCGGACGGAACGATTTCAATCGAACGAATGGCTCAAACCAGAGAAAACAATAATCCGGACAGTTATATCGGAAAAGTTTTGGGACATAAAATTCAGTTTGGTCGTGATGATACATTCAACAGACGTTACGAATATATAATGAATATGCCAAACCTAAGCGGATACGAAAAATATCGTGAAGTAAGAAACATTTACGAAGATGAAATCCAAAAAGTCATCGGTATGTACAATGCAAAAAAAATGAACATCACCGTATCAAACAAAAGCGTACTGCGCCTAATTGCAAAAAACCGCTACACAGGTGCCGACGGCAAAATCGATTATGACAAGTTGCGTTCAGAAATCAACAAAATTAATTTGAACGACTCCGAAGAAATCAAAAATGAACTGCTTCTCGAAAACTATGAGTACGATTATTTCGGTCATCTGCCGGTTTCTTACTCCGATGTAGCTTTCAGTTACGGAATAAATAACACAAAAACAAAAGTTAAATACATTGACATTCCTTTCAATGATATTTCAAAAGATAAACTTGCAGAATATGTAGCAAACAACAGCGTTAAATTCCGCCAGTACAAAGTCGGAAGAATAATTTTTGCAGACACGGCAGCAGCCAAAAGAGACGCAGAAAAGACTTTAATGGAACTGACTGTAGATCCGACACAATTTGATGAAATTGGGGAAAAGCTGAAAAAAGAAAATAAAATTATCAATATAATAACCGATTCGACATTTAACTTTGCCGACAACTATGACAGCCAGATTGCAGAAGCTTTGGCTGCTACCGAACTTGGCAAAGTATGCAACAAGCTTGCAGCAGAACCTAATATCGGATACACAATTATAAAAGTTCTGGACACAAAAAATGCAGATATTGCAGATGATGCAGTAGCTTTAAGAGCAAAAAATGCATATACAACAGAAAACCGTTCATTGGCAGAACTTGACAGCCAGACAAAAGCCAAAGAAGTTTTCGATAGAATTACTGCCGGTGAAGATATGGCAACAGTTTCATCTTCAGTAGGAATACAAATAGGCGGTTCCGATGAGGAAATGCTTTTAACAGACAACATTCTACCTATGCTTGATTTTTCAAACGATAAAGATATGGAATTCATTACAAAAGTATTTTTCAGTAAAGTCGGAGTTCCTGTCGAACCTTACAAATACGCAAACGGCGTTGTTGTAGCATATGTAGAAAGCAGAACAAACATTGACATCGAAGCAATGGAAGCCGATTACGACAGACTTGCTAAAACTTCCGATTCAATGAAAGTTGCCGCATTGCGTCAGGATTTTTACCGAGAAGAAAAAAAGAAACACAAAGTTGTTGATAACTTCCACTATGCTATTAGAATTCAAGATTTTTTTAACATGAATCAAGGACAATAAATGAACTCTAATTCCAAAGGAGAAAAAGGAGCTGCTGACTGCGGCTCTTTTTTTTTAAAATCAGAAAAAAATTTAACTCCAGTCGAAACCAAAATTGAATTCCGCATAAACGAGGAAAATGCAAAAAACGGCATGAAAAACTTTTCGATTAACGGCAAAGCTGTTCATTCCAGATTCGCGCCGGAACGAGAAGCCACCGGAATAAAGTTCGCCTCTAAATCATTGATTGCTGTTTTTGGACTCGGAGCCGGTTATCACGTGCAAAACCTGATAGCTGCCAATCCGGAAAGTTACTGCATTGTTTTGGAGCCGCTGCTGCCTATTTTCAATCGCAGACAAGAATTTACCGCAAACTTGCCGGCTTCTCGTGTCTTTGTATTCAACAGCGCACAGGACGAAAAAATTTTTCCGCTGCTGCAAAAAATAATGAAACGTGAATTTTTGCGGTTGGAAACATATTCAAATATGTGCTACAAAAATCTTCTGCCTCAATCGGAAGCGGAATTTTACCAAATTATTCGCCAACATATCGGAATCGTAATGCAGAATATCCTTACCGAATCAAATTTTCTGCCTTTATGGAATAAAAATATTCTGCGAAATATAGCACAAGCTGATAATGTTCCGTTTCTGCAACCCATTAAAAAGAATTTATCAAGTAAAAACATTGCAGTAATTTGTGCTGCTGGTCCTACTCTTGATTCACAACTGCCGCAAATAAAACAGTATCGTGAGAAGCTGACAATTTTTGCCGCAGATACAGCATTTATTCCGCTAATAAAGTTCGGAATCACGCCGGATGTTACGGTAAGCTTGGACGGACAATATTTTACAATGGGCGACTTTATGTGCCAAATAGCGCATGATAATTTTTGTGTTGTAGATATGCTCGGATATTACGCAGTGGCAAATCTTTTCAAAAATGCGGCTTTTGCTGTCTGCACATACGAAAATGGAACATTAGCTGATTATATCTTGCAAAAATTAGGCATTACTCCGCTGACAACAGAAACCGGCGGTACCGTAACCGATTACACTTTGGATTTGGCAAGGAAGCTTGGTTTTAAAACATTTTTCTTCGCCGGATACGATTTATCTTACCCGAAATTAGCCACTCATTGCAAAAATGCGCCGTCCGAACAACAGCGCATTGCGGTTTCAGATTATTTCTGCGGAGTTGAAGATTTGACGCTGAAGTCAATTTACAACCGCCGATTTGAAGAAACCGCAGCTGCAAACGGTAAAAAAGTTATGACTGATTTTGTAATGAACAACTACCGCAGTTACCTTGAATATTATCTGGAATCGGCTGATGATTGCATGTTTTTCATTGCTTCTTCGGAAGCAGCAAAAATTACCGGCGTAAAATATTTAACACTGGAAAAACTAACGGAAGATTTTCCGGAAAGCAGTCGCATTTTGCGTGAAAATTTTAATGCAAAAATGCAGTACGCAGATTCAAATGAAATCAGCAAGTTATTTTCCGAAATGACAAACGAACTTTACCAATATTCACAAAAATTAAAAGACTGCATTGATTCCGTTTCTGAATGGACGAAAGAAAATACTACAGCTTTAAGTAATCTTATTGATAAAATTTTGACTTCATATCCATTTTTAAAACAGTTTCTGCTGATGACGCAAATTGTACTCGACAGAAACCGCATTGTTCAGAATAGCCCGGAATATATTCGCCATATTTCGTTTTGCTTGCTGCAGTCAATTTACTTTATGGTAAGAGAATTACAAAAAGCACAAAAAAGAAGCGTGAATCATTCTGAGTAAATGCGGTATTAATAGGAAAAATTATACGTTCATAGTTTTTTCAGTTAATAAAAAAGATTATTGATAAAAACTATAAATTAAACTGGACGTTGTGCCAAATAATTTTGTATAGTGCTTGCCAATTGTGCACCGGAAAAACCGGGAAACAGAACATTTATTTTCATGTGATGGAGAACGTTGATGAATCAAAAAGAAAATTGCACCAATCAGTATTACATTGCCAGACAGAATTCAACAGAATCTAATGCGAGAAGCTATCCGAGAAAATTTCCTTTTGCACTATGTAAAGCAAAAGGTTCTTGGGTTGAAGATGTAGAAGGGAATAAATATCTGGACTTCCTTTGCGGAGCGGGAACGCTTGCCTTGGGTCATAACGATCCAGAAGTTAATCAGGCTATGATTGATTTGCTAAGCTCGGATGCCCCGTTACATACATTGGACTTGACTACTCCGGTGAAAGACGAATTTGTTCATACTTTGTTAGGATTACTGCCTAAGGAACTTCAGGATAATGCAAAAATTCAATTTTGCAGTCCTTCCGGCACAGATGCAACAGACGCTGCAATAAAATTATGCAAAACAGCTACAGGCAGAAGTTCCGTTATTGCCTTTCACGGCGCATATCACGGAATGGGACAAGGCGCATTATCATTAACAGGTAATTTAAATGCCAAATCAAGAGTTCAATCTTTAGTTCCCGATGTCCATTTTATGCCTTATCCTTATTCATACCGTTGTCATTTCGGACTTGGCGGCGAAGCAGGAACAGATGCGACATGTGAATACTTTGAAAGAATGCTGAAAGACCCTGAAAGCGGAATCACAAAACCGGCTGCCGTTATATTGGAACCGATACAAGGCGAAGGCGGCGTAATTCCGGCACCTGTAAAATTCTTACAAACAGTAAGAAGAGTAACAAAAGAACTTGGAATTCCAATGATTGTAGATGAAATTCAATGCGGAATCGGTCGTTCGGGAAAATTCTTTGCTTTTGAATACGCAGACATCGTTCCTGATGTAATTTTAGCTTCAAAAGCTATAGGCGGTTCTCAACCTCTTGCTGTGGTAATTTACAATAAAGAATTAGATAAATGGAATCCGGGTGCGCACGCCGGAACTTTCCGCGGCAACCAACTGGCAATGCGTGCAGGAACAGTACTAATCAAACGTGTTTCCCAGCCGGATTTTTTAAAAGAAGTCGTAGAAAAAGGTACTTTCATGCGCGACAGACTTCTTGAATTGAAAAAAAGAGTTTCTATCATCGGTGATATTCGTGAAAAAGGGCTGATGATGGGTGTAGAATTTGTAGATCCGAATGCTGTACCGGACAAACTCGGTGCTCTGCCCGGCTCCGGAGAAATAGCTGCTGAAGTTCAGCACAAATGTTTTGAGAACAAACTTATTATGGAACGTGGCGGACGAAATGGTGCCGTAATGCGCTGTTTGTGTGCTTTGAATGTAAGTCGTGATGATGTTAATAAAATGCTTGATATATTTGAAAAAGTAGTAACGGAGGTCGATGCCGGTGCAAAAAAATAATTTGCTGCTGACAAAAGATTCTAAAGAAAAATTTATGCAAATGATTGTCCAAACAGCGCAGGCTATCGCGGACAGCATTTGCGATACAAAAGCTTACGCCGGGCTGTCTCCCGATGAATTGAAAAAAACTGTACATGTGGAAAATCTGCTCCCAAATGAGGGCGAAGGTTTTGATAATGTACTTAGTGCATTAAAAAAGCAAATATTGCCTAATTTTTTAAGAACTTCTTCTACTGATTACATGGCTCATCTGCACAGCCCGGCATTGTTGGAAAGCATAGCAGCTGAATTAATAATTGCCTCATTCAATCAATCAATGGATTCTTGGGATCAATCACCGGTTGCAACGGAAGTCGAACTAGAAGTAATACGCAAGCTTTGTTCTATGTATGGCTACGGTAATGAAAGCGACGGAGTTTTTACTTCGGGCGGCTCACAGTCGAACATGTCTGCGCTATTATTCGCAAGAGACTGGTATTGTCAAAAAAAACTCGGTCACGATGTAAAAAAGTGCGGTCTTCCGGAAAATTATAGAAAACTGCGACTTTACACCTCCGAAATCTCACACTTTTCAATGGAAAAAGGGGCACACCTTTTGGGGCTAGGATATGACTCCGTAGTAAAAGTTCCGGTAGATTCAAAGCAAAAAATTGATGTTAATGCATTAGAGCAGCTTATTGAAGCAGACTTAAAAAACGGTAACCTGCCATTCTGCGTAGTAGCAACAATAGGTACTACAGATTACGGAAGCATTGACCCAATGACTGAAATCAGCCGTATATGTCAAAAATTTGATTTATGGCTTCATGCAGATGCGGCATACGGAAGTGCAGTAATTTTATCTTCAAAATATGTGCAGCGTGTTGTCGGTTTTGACAGCTGTGATTCAATTACAGTTGATTTCCATAAAATGTTTTTGCTGCCTATAAGTTGCAGTGCGGTCTTGTTGAAAGACGCTTCCGATTTTGAAGCATTGGAACTCCATGCAGACTATTTAAACCGTGAAGAAGACGAAGAAGACGGTTATACAAACCTTGTCGGTAAATCGTTGCAGACAACACGCAGATTCGACGCATTAAAAGTTTGGATGTCATTCAAAATGCGTGGAAAAAACGGCTGGGGTGAATTAATCGACACATGTATGGAAAACGCAGCTTATTTATACTCTTGCCTAAAGAAAGATTCATACTTTGAAACTGTAACCGAACCGGAAATAAGTTCTGTTGTCTTCAGAATTTCGTCAGATGATGATGTAAATAAACAAGTAAGACGTGCTTTAATCCATGAACATGGAGTTGTAATAGGACAAACTGTTCACGATGGAAAAATTTTTTTAAAGTTTACATTGCTGAATCCTTTAGTAACTCACGAAAAACTTGACTCATTATTAGCATTAATTAAAAGCATTGCAAACAATTAAAAAATGCACATACAAATAGAAGGGTATGTTACTAATTGAGTAAAACTTTTACGGAGATTTTTTGATGGAAAAAATATTATTTGTTCACGGATTAGGTTCAGATAAGAATTCAGATACCGGTAGAATGGTTAAAGAAATTCTTAAAGATTACGGCACAGTTGATGCTGAAACTTATAATCTTACAAATATAGCTGATACTTTTAAAAAGCTTTATGACAAATTAAATTACGAAGACTACACAATGGTTATTGGACACTCTTTTGGTGGTTTTTACACTTTACTTTCAAACACATTTTCTAAAAAACTCAAGAAAATTGTTATCAATCCTTGTGTTTTACCTTCAGTTGAAATCCCAAAATTAACAAATGTCGATCCTGATTTTAGAGAAACTTTTGAAGAATATGAACAATATTTTTCACCTGAATTTTTACTGACAAAAGCTGATGACAATTTTGGTATTTTTGGAAGGGATGATCCACTTTTCTCTTACAGAAGTCTTTACAATGCTTTCTTTAATAATTGTGGAAATACAGCTTTAGTTCCTGGTGAACATAAATTATCTTTTGAAGAACTTGAAAATGCTTTAGATATTGCAATGCAGTATTTTGGAATCAGTCCTGAAACAAGATTGGAAGAAAAAGCAGATCGTAAAGTTGAACTTCAGTTTGAAGATACAGCTGAAGCAGCTGGTTTTAAAGACGAAATGGAAAGTCGTTTTGGTTTAGATAGAAAAATCAGTAAATATAAGGTTCCGGTAGGTCATTGAAGCTGTTAAAAGTTCATATTTTGCTGTTGCCGGAAAACCTCGTTTGTCATCTTCGGGCTTGACCCGAAGATCTGTTGTAAACCATACAGTAGATTCCCATGTCAAGCACGGGAATGACATGGGCATTTTTTAGAGTTTTTGCCGTTATCGATTAAATTTAATCTTGTGTTCCAGCTGATCAATGTAATTATTGATAATGTTCTTATACTTATACGGAATTGCTTCCAAATCATACAGAATTCCTATCAGATACAAAAGTTTATTGCTTTCTACCTGCTCATAACGCTTAACAACACCGGTCAGTTCAAGGCTCGGCATCTTTAAATCTTGCAGATGAAACGTAATTCTCACCGGCTTATTCACGATTAAATCAGGTTTAAGCAGCATTAAAATTGCACCGCAGCCCGAAGCGGAAATATCGGTAATTATGCACGGTCGATTAATCGAATCAATTTCGATAAGTGCCTTTTGCGAAATAAAACCGATTTCATCTGCAACTTTTTTATCCAGTTTTATTCGCAGTTCTTTACGTTTCTCAAAATTTTCTATTGATTCCAAAACTGTTCCCAAGATTTCAATCAAATCATCAGGCGGTTTCTGGTAAAAAGCAAGCGTTATAATGTAAGAAGTATCGCTTCCGTTATTTATTTTGAACGATTTTAACGCCTTTGTAGTACAACTGACAAAGAATTGAATATCGTGTTTCCCTTGTTCCGGCAGAAACGAAAAATGCAATGTTAAAGCATTTTTTGCATTCTGAATCATTGCGTATGCTTCTTCATCAAGGTTCATAACAATTTTTGCAAAACTCATCGAACATGAATACAAAACACATGGAAACATAGTTCCGCACATTTTCAGCATAACTTTAGAAGTATCAAGCCCGGTTTCCTGGCGAATAGATTTATTAAAAAATATTTCTTTCATCTGATATTTTTCATAGTATTCCTGAATTTTTATTACTGAAAGTACAGCCATTTCAATGCTCCGCTTATATTCATCTTTTACAAATAAATGCAAAAATTGAGTGTAAATCTAACTTATTTTCGGCGGAAAATAAATAAAAAAAATCAACATACCGGTCATATTTGCAAAATTATAAAAAGATTACAGTTTTACGGTTCATATCGCCGAAAAATATTTCACTTAGCTGCAAACAATCAGAGGTTTTTGTCTATGTTAAAAATATTTCTAATGCTTTCAATCATACTTGCTATTTTCGGCTGCAAAACTACGGAAACGCAAATTACCGATGAATACACTGAAGCTTCATCCTATGTTCTGCGCAGTCAAATTGCCGGAGTTCAGCCGCTGAAGTTCCAAAAAAAGCAAGGTTTTCGTTACCAAGTGCCGGATAATATGCAAGAATCGCAGGATTATGCGGATATGATGCGCTACGACAATTTAATTTTGGATAAAGGTGCAGCCTACAACGAAAGTTCTATAGTAATTGCGATTCGGCATTATGACTTAAACAACGGCGCAATATTAGAAGATTTTGTTAAACGCGACCAACTATTTATGAAACAAAGCGTAAAACCGGCGTACAAAAAAGGCTGGAAACCTCGCGGTCTGGATGAAAAGTCCATTGAATACAAAAGTTTTGAATTTTCCTACAAAGTAAAAAAGAACAACATATATCAACGTTCTGTTTATCTGCGATGTGAAGACAGAATCCACATCATTTCCCAAAGCAGTTTTTACAAGGAGCTGCTACAGGAAGATAAATCGGAAGAGTTCTGGAATTCCATCCGAATTGATTAATAAATGAACTGATTTTTTTCACATCTTT
Source organism: Spirochaetales bacterium (assembly GCA_050872545.1). GTDB lineage: Bacteria > Spirochaetota > GWE2-31-10 > GWE2-31-10 > GWE2-31-10 > RGIG8597. The sequence continues at coordinate 10,347 of JBNMHA010000021.1, forward strand.
ACTTTTCCAAATTGATTTTCTATACTCCTGCATTCAACAAAATCATATTATCAGGAGTATATTTTGAAAAAGAAAATATTTATTACTGTATTGTTTTCTGTTCTTTTCTGCGGCTTTGCGCAAAGTCCGGACTTTAAAATTAAAAGCGCAAATTTAATCGACAGCAACAAAATCAGGCTGCAATGTGCAAAGCTTGATAAGGATTATTCCAAAATCCAATTTAAAATCACACCAAAAATCGATGTATCGGATGTAGAACGCAAAGGTACGTTTCTTGACTTGACAACATCTTCCGGTTTCAAAGAAGGAGTCGAATACACAATTACTTTCAATAGTTCAGGCAGTGAAGGTTCGGCTGCAATTGACACTTCATTCCTCATGCAACTTCGCTTCAACGAAATGTATACAGATAAAGAACTCGGCTACATATACGATAACGGAATGTCCATATTCAGATTATTTGTTCCGCGCGGCGTAAAAGTCGATGTTGTTATTTTCAATCATCCCGGCGACAGTCTGGAGCAAGCTGAAATTCACCCGATGAAAAACGACGGCAACCAAGTATTTGAATATTCTCAAGCAGGTGAAATGTGGGGAAAATATTACGGCTACAGAATTACACAAAGAAGTTACGAACCAAAACAGCTTACTCCTACAGTTCCAATGGATTCTGTTTTTGCCGATCCATATTCAAAAGCGATTGCGTCATGCAATGAATTTCCTATGCGCACAAGAAGTTTAATTTGCGATGTATCGAACTACGACTGGGAAGGCACTGACTGGACAAGACGCAGCATCAATTCAGCAGTTATAATGGAAACACATTTGAAAGATTTAACCGCTCATGAGTCTGCAAAATCAAGCAATCCGGGAACTTATCTCGGAATGATTGATGCACAAGTCGGCGGTATAAATTACTTGGAAAAACTTGGCGTAAACACTGTAGAATTTCTTCCGCTGCAGGAAATAAGTGAAATTGAAGCTCCTGAATTCGGTAAAACTGAATTCGGTGTAACAAATTCTTGGAATGTTTACGGAAGAAATTATTGGGGATATATGACCGCAAATTATTTTTCACCTGAAAGCTTTTACGCTTCCGATGTGACAAATAAAGTCGGTGAATGGAATGGCTTAAATGGTCTTGCAGTAAAAGAGATGCGCGATATGGTAAAAACTTTGCATAAAAAGGGTTTTACTGTGTTAATGGATGTCGTTTATAATCACGTTTCGCAGAATGATATTAATCCGCTGCGTTTTATCGATTACGAATTTTACTTTAAACAAACCGAAAAAACAGGCTGCGGCAACGAATTAGAAAGCCGTCGAAAAATGGTGCGCCGTCTCATAGTTGATTCATTAAAATATTGGATGAATGAATATAAAATCGACGGATTTCGCTTTGATTTGGCGACAGCTTTCGACCGTAACACAGTAGAAGCAATTGCAAAAGAAACACGCAAAGTGAATTCCGAAGTTTTCCTGATTGCAGAACCTTGGGGCGGAGAAGGTGCAGTTGGCAGAAAAGATTTCCAAGATTTCGGTTGGTCATACTGGTGTGATGATATTCGTGCAGCAATACGCGGCGGCAACAACCGTCCTACAACTGTCGGAACAGCGTTTATGCTGGGAAATTCTGATTCAGCCTCAAAACTGGCTGCATATTGGAAAGGTTCTGCAACACCGGAATCTTCAAACGTTGTGAATTATATTGAATCTCACGATGACGCAACACTCGGTGATATGATGAGAATTCTTTCCGGAACTTACTGCATAAAAAATAAAAACGGAAGTATTAACAGAATCAAAAATGTACAAAAATACTTAAAGCTTTCTCCGAAACTGCTTGCTGCACATAAAATCGGTGCCGTATCGCTGTTTTTATGTCAAGGACCTTTAATGATGCACATCGGTCAGGAATGGGCAAGAGGAAAAATTGTTCCGGATCTAACAGAACAGGGAATTCCAGAACTAACAACAAAAGGCGAACCGGGAAAAGCTTCGGACAACGTAATTTTCATGACACCGTCACCAAATTCATACTTTGCCGATAACGAAACAAATTATATTAATTACGATTATATTTCACTCAATCAAGAGCTGTTTAATTTCTATCAGGGGCTGATAGCTTTAAGAAATGCCAATCCGCTGCTTGGCAATGCAAAAAAAGAAGATATAAAAATAATTGAAAGTGCAAATAAAAAGTCGCTCGGTGTAAATATCGGCGGAAAAATACTCGGATTTGTTAATGCAGATTCAAAAGCAGCCGTTACTTATGAAATTCCAGAAGGCGAATATGACATTGTCGTAAACGGAAAAACTGCCGGAACTCAATCACTAGGCACTGTTTCCGGTGGAAAAATAACAATCGGCAAATCTGATGTATTGATTTTGACAAAAAAATAATTATACAAAACTGTCTGATAAAGTACGGTAATTGAGTATTTGTTTTTTAACACTTCAATTACCGATGTATTTTATCAGGCAATTATTTTTTACAATCAAATAATACTAAGGAGCGTAACAAATGAAGAAAAAATTCTTATTAATTTTGGCAGCTGTTTTTTGTTTAAGCGTAAGTTATGGCTTTGCTTCCGAGAAAACAAGCGTTCAACCTGACATAAAAGTCAGCGGCTTTACATTTAACGATGCTGTATCGGAATCGAATGATGCTGGAATCGTCCTACTTAAAAGCGACAAGGAAAAAAAAGAAATTGAGCAAAACGGTTTCTTTGACTGGCTTATAAAAAGCGAAAAGTATCTGCTGATCGGGGCTATTGCCAGTACCGCCACATTTGCGGTGTTATCTATTACCGGAATAGTTTTTATGGGAGCAGGATGGCATTCTTATGCTACTTTATACGGACTTTATTTTGCCGGCGGTATATTATTCGGTTTGTCTTGGCTTTTCTTTCTGGGGGCCGGAGCTTTCTGGGCTTTCTGGGGAATAGCGCAGTATTTGAAGAAAAATGACTATCAGACTACCGCATTTGCCACACCGATTTACAATGAAGCAAAACCTTGCAGCTCAAGTTATGCTGTAGGTCTTTCAGTGTCGTTCTATTAAAAAAAACTAGCATATAAAAAAGAGGCTGCCTTTCATTCAGACAGCCTCAACTTTTTTAAGGAAACAAAAATTATTATTAATCTATAAATGAGACTTTTATCGTAAAATCTACAGCTTGATCGACAGACTCTTCAATAACAGAATTCATTCCATCATTACCAAAGATATTAAAGTTTTTATCTAACTCTCCAGTTTTTGTCGTCTTTCCACGTCGGGTAACAATTAATACTTTAGAACCATCTGTTTCCCAACTTTCCCCTTTTCCGGTAAAAGTATAATTTTGCAAATAGTTGATATTAGTACCTTGATTAATTAATTTCTTTTCCGCAGTATCATAAAACCATATATCCGGAATAATGCTGCTGTTACTACTTTTCACTTCAACCTTAATTTTTTTGTTGTTTTTTCCTTTCGGCAAACTGAAAATCGCCGGTTGGCTAAGCTGAAGCTTTGCTATATATTCTTTTGTTTCTTCCATAGATTCACGATCTGAAAATTTTGAAAAATCATCAAAATCTTTAACACACTCATAGTAAGGCTTGATGTCTTTAAAAACTTTATTAGTATCTGCAACTATTCTTTTCATCAGCTTTTTCATTTCTGTCTTATTTTCCTCTGTCAAATAAGTTTGATCTCTTTCTTTTTTATCTTCGGGAGCCTTTGTCGGCAGACCTCCATTTCCCTTAATTTCATCGATAGATAACCCTGTAAAGAAATGAGTAAACAAAACGCAATATATATATTTTCCCATATTGTTCATGTGCCCATCACTTACTTGATATTCTGAATTATTACCTGTCATTTTAGCTTCAAGAAAATGGATAACTCCACCCACCGGTATCATCGGTAAATGAAACTTCTTTGCAGCATAAGCAGATTGCTCTTTTAAATCCCATGACTGATAACATGCAGTTTTTGCTCCAAATGCAGATGCAAGTCCCATAAATGCACCTGCAGAAGTCAGTGAATTATATACACTTCCGTCATGAACTACAATCCAAGACAAATCTTCGGGGAAGAATTTTCCGTCAGATGGGGTGGTTTTACGTGACAGCAAATGCGATAAATGATCATTTGTATGCCCAAACATATTCCCCAAAGAACAATCATTTCCTAAAGGAATGTTTCCACCGGTATGTATATGATAAATTTTTGCCTCATATTCATTCTCTTTAAGCATTGTTTCCAAATTCGAAGTATTCCAGGTATGGCTGTTGCCAAAAAAGAATATACTGCCTAAATTATTTTTACTAAGGACAGGTTTATTCACTAATGGTTTTTCTTCCAATGTTTTTTCCTCTGAATTTTCGGTATTTTTGCTACCCGTACTTTCCGGTTCCAAACATCCTGCAAGCAGCAGCAAAATACAAAAATAATAACTGATTTTTTTTAACATATTTATCCTCCATGTTAATATTCGTATATCGTATATATCAAAACATGAATACCAAGACAATTTTTATTACATTTAATAAATAAAAAAACTGCCTTATAATCAAGAATATTTCAATTATAAGACAGTTAAAATTAAAAATTGCATTTCAGTTATTATAAATTCTGTTCTAACAGCTGAGCTTCTCTCGCACTTATCTTCAAAGCCTCTATAATTTCGTCAATGTTTCCTTCCATAAACTGATCGAGTTTATACAAAGTTACATTTACACGGTGATCTGTCACGCGGTTTTGAGGGAAATTATAAGTTCTTACCTTGTCCGAACGGTCACCTGAACCTACTTGATTTTTACGCATTTCAGCTCTTGCCCCCATTAATTCGCTTTGTTGCTTTTCATATAATCTGGCAAGCAAAACTTTCATTGCAGATGCTTTATTTTGATGCTGACTGCGCTGATCCTCACATTTCACAACTATACCTGTAGGTAAATGCGTAATACGAACAGCTGATTCTGTTTTATTTACATGTTGCCCGCCTGCTCCGCCGGCACGCAGAACATCTATACGCAAATCTTCCTGACGAATTTCCACATCTGTTTCTTCCATTTCCGGAAGTACCGCTACTGTAACAGCCGATGTGTGAACGCGTCCACCGGATTCAGTCTCCGGAATTCGCTGAACTCTGTGCCCCCCCGACTCATAGCGCAGATGTTCGTAAACATTTTTTCCGGCAACACTGAAAATAATTTCTTTTACTCCACCCAATTCCGTTTCGTTACAATCAATTATTTCTGTTTTCCACCCTTTCATTTCCGCATAGCGGCTATACATTCTGTAAAGTTCCATTGCAAACAATGCAGCCTCTTCCCCACCTGTGCCGGCGCGAATCTCAACAATAATATTTTTTCCCGCAAGCGGATCCGGCGGAATCAAAAGCATTTTAAGATTTTCTTTATCTTTTTCAATTTGCTCTTTTAACAAAGCCAGCTCTTCTTGTGCCATTTTCTGCATTTCAGCATCTTTCTCTATCTGCAAAAGTTCTTCCGTTTCCTGACATTGCCGACAACGTTCTTTCATTTCCCGGTAAGCCGCAACGACTTCCTCGATAGAAGAAACTTCTTTTGTCAATGTCTTATAAAGCTTCTGGTCGTCTAAAATTGCCGGATCAGAAATTTTTTCATTTAATTCATTATATTTTTCTTCTATTGCATCCAGCTTTTGCAGCGCACTTTTAAAATCTTCCAACATAATTTCAATCCATAAAATAATTATTTTTTTACAGAACTCGTATCATAAAAAAAACCCGCAGAAGCCGTGGACGTGTGAAGTTTGAAATTCTACCCTTGGTATACAAGGTGGGTTCCCTCACTCTGCACTCTACCTTCCGGGAAACCGGCGGATATTATACAAATTGATTTTGAGATCCCTGAATTATAAGTTGCGGCGAATACAATCTTCACCACACGAGCAACGCAGGCGGTATTTTTATATCATGACTTTATAACTAAATCAAGCTCTTTCCCTAGGTCATCGAGCATTTTATCAATCTTGCTGTTATCTTTCCTTATCGGAGCGGTTAATTCCTTGTAACATGAGTAATACTCATCGGTTACTTTAACTCCGGCCAAAATAGCAATTTCCAGAGATGATTTATATGGATAAAGTTCTTCCAATTCCTGCACCTTTTTCCTGTAGAATTTCAGAATTGTGACAACATCATCATGGTCTTCATTCTTTATTGATATGTCCATTTTTTGACCTAAAATATCAAAAGTAAACTTCTCCATTTAACAGCAGTCTCCTTAGCAGTCAAAAATTACAGAACGCCTTTAGGAAGCTCTCTGCTTGGTTTTCTTTCACTTGATTTAGAGTTTGATTCACTTTCAAACATATTTTCAAAAGCAAACATATTTTTATAATCTATGTTTTCCTCTGATTCAAAATAAGGAAGCTTAGTATCTTCAGCGGAGGAATTCATACTTTCAAAGTCAATCTCATTTTCCTCCATTGCAAATGGACTTTCTTCAGAATTTACTGAACCAGATTCGATTACTACTGATTCATTTTCAACATCAGTAGCCGGTTCTTTTGCTGCATTATCGAAAATAAAAGAGTTACTTTCCTCTTTTTTAACTTCTTCTTTGTTGCCATTAAAATCCATTTCCATAATAGAAGGCGATATTGTCTCTACAGCCGGAGCTGAAGATTCATTTTTTATTGCATCAAAGTCCGGCAAAACATCCAGCATTGAAATAATTTTATCTTCTAGTTCTTTATGCATTTTTTCTGCCGTAGAAGAAAGTTTTTTCAACTTATCATTTTCTTCCTTTAGGCATTGATTGTCTTTCTGCAAAAAAGCAATCTGTTTTTTCAAGTCGCCGACTTTAGAACGTTCAGCATCCAATAACTGCTTATATTCAGCAATTATTTTTCCTGCAGTTCTGACTTTTTCAAATAATTCTTCAATTTTGTTAGTATCCACACTTTCCTCCCTTAAAATCACAGCAACAACACAAAAATATACAAAAAAATAAAATAATTCAAATTCATGCAATTTTAGAAAATTAAAACCTTTCATAAAGAAAGGTTTTAATTAAAATAAATCAATTATAAAATGTTTAACTTTTTAATTTTTTATCCGGCATATTAATTCAAGGCAGCTTTTGCTTTTGCTATCAATTCTTTAAATGCTTCTGGATTTTCAATAGCTAAATTAGAAAGGTTTTTTCTGTCAATATTAATATTTGCTTTTTTCAAGCCATTAATAAAAGCGGAATATGTAATTCCCTCATTTCGGCAGAAACCGTTAATTCTTGCAATCCACAATTGGCGGAAAGTTCTTTTCTTTTGTTTTCTTCCGATATAAGCGTAAGAAAGAGCGTGAATCATCGCATTTTTAGCTGTTCTGTACAGCTTTGATCTAGCTCCTCTATATCCTTTTGTTTTCTTTAATACTGATTTTACTCTATTTTTTCGAACAGTTCCTGATACAGCTCTAGGCATAATTTACTCCTTTATTATTAGTATGATCCATTAGGAAGAAGTTTTCGAACTCTTTTTGCTTCACATTCTTTAAGAGTTCCGGCTTTACCCAATTGTCTTTTTCTTTTGGATGTTTTTCCTGTAAGGATATGTCTTCTGCCTTGTTTACTGTAAAGCACCTTACCGTTTTTTGTTACTCTGAATCTTTTTGCTGCACTTTTGTTATTCTTCAGCTTGATTTTACTCATTTAAAGATCTCCTTTTTATAAATATATTAAAACAACAATAAAAGAGGCAGCACCGATACGCTGTTATCTAATAATCAACACACCTTAATTTTTAGATAACAAACATTATCTTTTTCCTCTTACTGTTTTGTTTTCTTAGTTATAGGAGCAACTATCATAGACATGCTCTTTCCTTCAAAAACAGGTTCGCCTTCAATCCCACCTATACCGACTAAATCTTCTTTATATCTAAGAAGAATATCACGTCCTAAATCAGTATGAGCCATCTGGCGACCTTTAAATCTAATGGTAATCTTAACTTTATCCCCATGAGACAAGAAATTTTTAATATGTTCTAATTTGAATTCATAATCATGAGAATCAATTCCCGGTTGAAGACGAATTTCCTTGATTTCAATCTTTTTCTGCTTCTTTCGGGCTTCACGCTCTTTTTTATCTTTTTCAAATCTAAATTTTCCGTAATCAAGAATCTTACATACCGGAGGTTTTACATTAGGCGAGATTTCAACAAGATCCAAATCAGCTTCTCTTGCCTGCTCCAATGCATCTTTCAACGGCACTACACCAACTTTATTTCCTTCCTTATCAATTAACAGAACCTCATAACTTCGAATATCTTCATTAACTCTAGGTTCCAAATCTTTATCTCTTTCTTTAGTTGACAGAATAAACTCCTTAAATTTAACTGTAAGATTGTTTGATTTACTTTTTTATTGAAGCTGCGCAATAAGTGCCGACACCATCTAAAAAAGCGTGGGCATTGTATAAAAAAAAAATATGAAATTCAATATTTAAGAGACAAAATCATGAAAATTATTTCCTGAATATTCTTTCTTTAGCCTTCTTTCGCAGTCTCTTCACAAATATTTTCACCTTAAAAAAGCAAAGCAAAGCATTAACGAAACCTTTATACGCAAAATAGGCAGCAATTTTTTTTTCCGCTGCAAGCAAACTTTCAAAACCGGCTCTGAAAAAGCATTTATTATCAACAAAAGCCAACGCCGTCTTAAAACACCTATAATTTTCCTTATATGTCCTATTGTCGATTTCTGCCAAACGCTGCAAATTTCCAAGATAATCCCAAACATGCATTGCCGCAAAACGTTTCAGCATACTTCTACGAATATTTTCATCACTGATTTTTTCACAAAATTCACCGGTTTGTTTATAAAGGAAGATAATATCTTTAAATTTATCAGCTCTGAAATTCGAAGTTGCTGACATCGGATTATCTTTTCGGTAAAAATATAACGCCCGCGAAACAACTGCAATTTTATTTATATTCTGAAAATATTCCAAATTAAAAAGCAAATCTTCGCCGAATTTCATACCGACTTTAAAACCGGCAGATATAAGTTCTCGGCGGTACAGTTTATTAAAAACCGGATAAAGCAGCCCACGCTCCTGAAGTGCAGCTGTCAAATTATCCTTTTTCCAAACTATATTTTCAGCACAGGAAATATTCCTTTCACCATTTTCAAGTTTTATTCCACAAACAGCGACATCGGCATTACTTGCAGTTATTTCATCAACCAACAATTTCAGCCAATCCTTTTCAACATAGTCATCACTGTCGACAAAAGCTATAAACTCACCTTTTGCAGCTTTCAGCCCGGAATTTCGTGCCGCTGAAACTCCAGAATTATCTTGATGAATAAAAACAATGCGCGAATCGTTTTTCGCAAAATTTTTGCACATAACTGAAGAACTGTCAGCTGATCCATCGTCGACCAAAACAAGCTCAAAGTCCTTGTAACTTTGGTTTAATACAGAAGATACACATTTTTCTAAAAATTTCTCCGCATTATAAACAGGAACAATAATACTTACCAATATGCCATTCCTCTACAATTTTTTTATTTTAAGATTAAACCGCCGAACCAATGCAGCAATATCGGTTACCTGATATTCATCGGCAATCTTAATCACAATATTCGCACACATTTTCGCATCTTCCAACGCATTATGGTGACGAAAAGACTTTCCCATATATTCTGCCAGATTATTTAATTTATGACTTGGTAAGTGCTTCCAAGCTGCCTTGGAAAGCAGAAGAGTGTCGAAATAAGTTATTTTTTTGTGCGGAAGGTGATAAAAATTTATAAGAGAACGCAACACTCCGGCATCGAAACCGGCATTATGAGCAAACAGCAGTCTGTCGGAAATATACGGTTCTATTTCATGCCAGATTTCGCCAAATGTCGGCGAATCTTTCACATCATTCCACTGCAAGCCATGAATCTGAATAAATTCCGGTTTGAAATATAACGTAGGAGGTTTAATCAGCCAATAACGCTGCTCCGTTATTTTGAAATTTTCCAAAACGACAAGCCCCAATGAACATGCACTTGTCTGTTCACAATTTGCGTTTTCAAAATCAATTCCTACACATTTTTGCATAAGAACAGGATTTAACCGTCAACACCGAATATCGCATCAGACCCGACAGAAGCCGCATTAACATCAAAATGTTTAATAATTCCATTCAATATTTGGGCTTGTCCGGCAAGGTTGCTTATCGCTTCCTTCATATTTTGAGTGTCGGAGTTTATGTTAAGTGTTAAATCTTTAATATCTTCAACGCTGCCTTTCAGCCTATCTGTTTCTCCAGTCTGACGATTAATAGAAGTATTAATTTCTTCCATTAAATCTTCTGTCGCTTTTATAGAGTTAATAATCTTTGAAAGCGCGTGCTTTGATTTCTCACTTACCGTAACACCGCGGTCAATTGAAGTAACCATATTTTCTATAATCTGGAAAATTGACTTTGTAGCAGCTGCACTTGATTCAGACAAATTACGGATTTCCGATGCAACAACAACAAAACCGCGCCCTTCATCACCAGCATGAGCTGCCTGTATAGTCGCATTCAATGCCAAAAGGTTTGTTTCATCTGCAATTTCACCAATCAACTGCATTGTTTCTACAATCTTATCCGAAATCTGGCTTATATTTTTCATCTCCGAAATCAGCGAAAGAATTTCCACAGAACTGTTGTCCGCTTCCTGAATTGAATCCTTAGAATTCTGGTATGCCAATTCAACATTTTTCTTAATGTACTGCATTGATTCATTCATGAGCTTTGTAGAATTATCAATTTTGGAAATCGCAGTTTCCTGCTGAGAAGTTTTATCAGCCATTGAATTGGCAAAATAAGCCAGCGCATCGGAATTTCCAACAATATCAAGAACTGAAAGCTCTATTTTGGAAATAGAATCCGACATTTCTTTAATAACGTTATCTATAGGTTCAGCCAAATCAGAAAGGGACATCTGCAAATCTTCATCTCTGGAAATATCAAACGCAAGATTTCCTTTTCCCATATCATCAAGAACCAATTTAGCCGCATCGGTAGCAACTTCTGTCTGTGAACGGAAAATTAAATACAGATAAAAAGAAAAAACTCCCGTTACTGTCAGCAGCAAAATCAACTTAGTAAATGCATCAAACTTAGAAAATACAAATAAAAATAGAACATTAAAAATTAATGGAATAACAAAATACATGACAACCTTTATGCCGCTCTCCACAAAGTTTCTGTTCCACTTTGTCACTTTTATTATTCTGTCTGCCAAAGTTACCGGACGTTGAAATTTTCCTTTGTCCTTATCCTTGCCTTCTGTATCGTCTTTCGCTGCGTCTTGAGCTTCATCCGGCAATGTCAAGCTTGATAAATCAATATCATCACTTATACCGCCATTTGCCATTTGCTCCTGCAACATGCGAATAAAATCTTCTTCACTTCCAGCCGTAAATGTTTTATCTGACATGACAAACCTCTCGTTTTTATTGTATTGTCCTAAGTATCATTATATTTATCTTACCCTATCGGCGCAAGAAAACAGAAAATAAAATAAATTTCTTCAGCCAAATAAAAGTTTTTGCAGTAAGGTAATTTAATAAAACAATAACACTCCGGGAGAAAAATAATGAAATTGTTAATATGCAATGATGACGGCTACCAAGCAGAAGGACTGCTTTTTTTACTGAAATATTTTTCGCAGCGAAATCACGAAGTTTACGTTATCGCACCGTACAAAGAACAAAGCGGAAAATCACACAGCATTACTCTCACTGAAAAAATGATGTTAATCGAAAAATCAGCCAATTTTTGGGCTCTCGACGGAACGCCTGCCGATTGTGTAAATGTTGGACTTTGCGGACTACTGCCCGTAAAACCAGATTTAATAATTTCAGGAATAAATCTCGGCTACAATATAGGAATGGATATACTTTATTCAGGTACAGTCAGTGCCGCAAAAGAGGCAGTTGTATACGGCTATCCGGCAATATCGCTGTCTTCCGGAATTGCGCACAACGGTGAAGATGTAATCGACAGTTTGTCACATCACATAAATTACGCCGAAATAGAAAAATTTCTTGATAATCATTTCGACGCTTTGGTAAAAGCAGCCGCTTCGCACACAAAAGCAAACCGCCACCTTATAAATGTAAATTTCCCCGGCGGAACAAATAATTTTGCCGGAATAAAACGTACTGTAGCATCAAAAGAAACACGCTACCAAGATGAAATCGTCACTTCCAAATCTCCGACAGGCGAAAGTTATGTTCAAATTAAAGGAAAAATCTGCGATCATGACGATCCAGATTTGATAACCGACATAGCTGCCGTTCGTGCCGGTTACGTTTCAGTAAGCGCAATAAACGTACTGCCGGAAGATTCCGGAATAACAATCGCTTTGTAACGAAAATGTCGGAATAACTTTCCTGCTTATGTCGAGCGTTTGTTTATGATAAAAAACTGCGGAGGAGAATTTTTCTGATTAACAAATAAACTTTTCATAACAGAAAATTCTTTCTGCGGCAGACAAGTGAAATAATCTTCAAGCAAACCGGCTTCTTTTTGTCCGGGCAAATGTCCCGGATAAACAGTTATAAAAACTGCGCCGCCGGGCTGCAAAACAGGAAACAAGCCATTCAATGATTTGATTACATCACCGGCATTTGTTGTTATATTTTTATCTCCGCCCGGCAGATAACCAAGATTAAATACAGCCAGCTGCAAATCTTTATCACGCAGATAAGATACCGCATTTACATGGGAATCAAGCACAAGCTGAATATTGTCAAATTCTGCTTTTTCATCCAGAAGCTTTTTTGTATTAGCCAAAGCCGTTTCCTGCACATCCATTGCAACAACGCACCCATTTTCACCGGAAAGCCGACTTAACTGCAACGTATCGTAACCGTTTCCAGCAGTAGCATCCAAAGCTGTCATTCCCGAAAAAGAAAACATCGGCAAGAAAATTCGGTTTACTTCCAAGACATTATTCAAAAACACAATACATTCCTACCTTATTTTTCTGTAAATAATGAAGTAATCATCCTTGAAAATTGTTTCGTATTCCGGATGAGACAAAAATTCAGTTACGATATTATATTTTTCTTCCTCGCCGGTACTAAACTTAACTTTGGATTTCGCCCAATCTGCATCTCGTCCGGAATACACGGAAAACAGAACGTAATCCGGACTCCGATTCGCAGCACGCAGCCCGGCAAGTTCATTTTTTACACTACTGTCGCCCATCTGCATAATCCAAGGGTCAGAAAGCAGAAATTTCTTGTTCAATGCATAATAAAACATCGGAATACTGTTAAAACATAAAAATGTATCGCTCGGTTTCATTTCCGAACGAAGTATTTTCATTACCTTATCAACTTCTGCCGCACGTAGTTCGCCTGTTCTTATCCCGACAAAAAATGGATCGTTGATTTGCGCTGTGCAGCGAATTTTATCTACATCACGCAGATTAACATCAAAAATTTTCGAATAGCCCGACAAAACCAAAAAACCAACCATTGCGGCAACAATCAATGCCGATTCGCGTTTCTGAAAAATCTTTCCGTCGATTTCAATTTCATTTTGAATCGCCGCCATTACCGCAGGACAAAGCAGAAATGCGCCCATCAGCATTTGTTTTACTCCGGTGTTCGACCCAAGCATAGAACAAACAGCCCACACAATTCCCCAAAATAAAAAGAAAAACAATTTGCTGCACGGTGAACGGCGAATAATCAGCAGGATATAAACCGATAAAATAAAACCATAAAAGAAATAATACCAAGTATTCGGCAAAATTATTCCGAACACTAAAAGTTGCCCCAACGTAAAAAACGCAAATAACAGAAACTTTTCCGTTTTACCAGACAGTCCAAACTTTTTTTCTATAAATAAAAGTATTCTGCCGCCGAAAATCCACACGCAAAGCCACAATAACGACGCCACAATAATAATCGCCGCACCTTTTGAATACAAAAGAATCAGAAACTGCAAATAAGTAACTTTTCCTTCGCCTGCAAAATTCGCTGCCGGTCCCGCAGTAACTTTTTCTGCTCTGAAAATCATGTCCCTTGCACTTTGAAGAAGCGTTACGGCAATTTCAGTCATTCCGTCAACAAAATACGAGAAAGCAGCAAGCATCAGCAGCATTGCCAACATTCCGAGAACGAACCACATCATCTTCCCAAGAAAAACTTTCACATCACGCCGCAAAAAAGCCAGCCAACCAAAGTAGAAAAACGCAAAAATTACAAGCGTAAACATCGGCAAACGCGAAAGGATAACAAGCAAAGCAATCAATCCGGAAAAAAATGTCGCAACATTACTTTTTGATATACCGAAATTTTTTGTTGATAATGCTGAAATTTCTTTTTGATGATATGAATCTGCAAGGTAAAGAAAATAAATAAATATTGTCGACAAAAATGCCGGCATAGAGCTGTAATTCAATGCAATTTCAGCAGTTCCGCGAAGTCCGATCAACGTTCCCCAAGCGGCTGCAATTCCAAGCAGAACTGCCGCTGTACTATATTTGCGGAACATTTTGTAAACAAGCAGAAATTCTATAGTAATCATCAAAACCGCACCTAAACGATTCCAAAACAACAGCGGCGGAGTATGCAGATTCATCCAAATGCCGTTTAAAATTGTAGAACCGATATAAAACCTGTTTGAACTTCCTTTCATGCCGTCATTAACAAAGAACCAAGATACAGTGGAATTAAGTCCGTCATCACCGAAGTCAATTCCGAACTGCGCCCAAAAAAGCGTAACGGAAAAAACAAAAGCCGAAAGCAGCACTCCAGCATTTCGTTTGCAGTCATCTCTGCTGTGCCCTAAAATATACGCAACTGAACCAAAAAACAATGCCGCAGCAAAAAATTCCGCAAGGCGCACATGCAGTAAAACAGCGTCATCTTTCACCGGAAACAAAAAAAACACGCAGATAAATATCAGTATTCCGACAAAAATTGCATTGGACAAAATATGTCGTTTGTCTTTGAAATAACTTTTTATATTCATAATTTCTTCCTTATTACTTAAGTAAAACTGCTAACTCACAACGGCTTTTATTTCACCGCTTTTTACTTTTATAGATAGATTATCTCCGGCACTGACTTTTGATGAATCAGAAATGACATTCCCGGCAGTATCATAAACCATAGCGTAGCCACGATTTAATATTTGCTGCGGATTCATTGAAATCAATTTTTCGGTGAATAATTGAACACGGTTTTTTTTGTTTTCCAACATATTTCTGAACAGCATTTCAATTCGTTCTTCAAGATACGAATACTGCGCACAATCATTGCAAATACGCCGCATTTTTTGGTACAAAATATCTGGTTTGTATGCTTGGCAGCGGCTTTCGGCAAAAGCAAGCTGATTGCGCATAAAATTTTCAATGCGTGCTGTTAATGTACCGACACGTTCACTTAGTTCGCTATTGTTGCGGCTAACAATTTCAGCAGCAGCCGAAGGGGTCGGCGCACGCAAATCAGCGCAAAAATCTGCAATTGTGAAATCTATTTCGTGTCCTACTCCGCTTACCACGGGCACTTCACAGTCTGCAATACTGTAAGCCACTTCCGGTTCATTAAATGACCATAAATCTTCTAAAGAACCTCCGCCACGAACAACCAAAAGCACATCGACCGCATGTCTGCCTTTTTTTCTGTATTGGCTGTCCGCATAACGAATCGCCTTTGCAATTTGATATTTTGCATCATCACCCTGAACTGCCGTAGGAAACACAATAACTTTTGTCTGCGGACTGCGGCGTTTTAAAATATTCAATACATCCTGAAGTGCCGCACCGGTTGCCGATGTTACCACGCCAATGCACGTAGGATGCTCCGGAATCGGCTTCTTTCGTTCATTAGCAAAAAGCCCTTCCGATTCAAGCCTTTTTTTCAGCTGCTCAAACTTTTGGTACAAAGACCCAATTCCTGCCGGCACCATTTTTTCAACGACAATTGAATACGAACCGCCCTTTTTGTACAAACTCAAGCAACCTTCTATCAAAACAGCCTGACCGTTTTCCACCGCATTAAGCCCGGCTTCACGAAATGAAGACATTATCTGCGGCAATTTATGACGAAAAATCACTGCGTTAATTGTAGCTTCCGCATCTTTAAGGGTAAAATAACAATGACCGGAAGATGACGGACGATACCCGGAAATTTCACCGCGCAAGTAAATGTGGTCGAAAAATCGTTCCATCGTCACTTTTAATATGTCCGTTAATTCACTTACACTGATGTAATCTCTGTCATCCATAAAAAATTATCCCGATAATCAATTTTAACTTTGTGTTGTTATACATGCAATTTATGCAAATGTCAAAACTGTTCAATTCAGCCGATAGTGTCACTTTGTAAAAACTGTTTACATAAAAAAATAAACATATTAAGATGTACTGTTCTTATTAACCCAAAGTCACATCAGGAGATTAATAAAATGACTAAAGGATACGCTACAGTAATAAATTCCAAAGGAATACACGCACGTCCGTCTGCTGAACTTGCAGTTGCGGCAAAATCATTCAAATCAAAAATCACACTTAATTACAACAATAAAACTGCTAATCCGGAAAGCGTATTACAGACAATCATCCTTGAAATGTTTGAAGGTGCAAAAGTAGAAATCATCACGGAAGGAGAAGATGAAGTTGAAGCTTTCAATAAAATCAAAGAACTTCTTGAAAAAGAGTTTGACTACAACTAAACTTTTTTCATTTATACCGGCATTCATTTTTATACAAACAGCAGCTTTTTCGCTAGAGTTAAAATATAATTACGTCCCCGGTTCTAAGTTTAAGGTAGAAACCAATATAGAAGGTTCACAAACTATTAATCGCGGGACTCCGTTTTTTTATACACAATACTATAAGGTAAATACAAACATTCTGGAAGTCGATGAATCGGGAATTGCAAAGATACAAGACGACGGCTTCTATTATATAAATGACAATATTAATAAAAATGACATTCGGGAAATCAAAGAAAATATTTTGGTGAAATATTACAAGGATTCAAAGGGAACAACTTTTGTTCCTGCCGATTCGATTTTCCCGGTAATGAGAAATATTCCGTTGTTCACAGAAGAAAATGTTATTCCGGGAAAAACTTGGAAATCCGACGGAATGGAAGTACACGACTTTTTTTCAAGCGGTGTAATTTCACAACTGCCCGTAAAGGTTGATTATAAGTTTATAGGAGTAAGTTCCGATGATTTGCAGACTGCCGAAATTTCATATAAATGCAGCGTCGACATTACAAACAACGGAAATAATTTCATTGACCCAAAAATTTACAAAGTAATCGGAATCTCGGACAACACGCTTTTTTTCAGTCTCAAGGAAAATAGACCACTGAAAGAAACATACAAACGTGACTATACAATAATCGCCGCATCAATGGATACATACAAATTTGTGGATTCAGGCAGCAGAGTTTGGACAGAAATACATTCTACAATCGATAAGAAAAAGGAATTGTCAAAGATTGAAAATGATATTAAAAAGCAGGAACTTGAAGATGTTAATATTACCGAAACAACTGACGGATTAAAGTTATCGCTTGAGAATATCAAATTTGAACCGGACAGTGCAGAGCTTACAAAACAGGAAGCTGCACGTCTGAAAGAAATTGCTAAAATACTGGCAAATTATAAAGACAAACACATAAGAATTGTAGGACATACGGCTGACCGCGGCACTCCGGAAGCACAGATGAAATTATCCGCACAAAGGGCAAAAGCTGTTTCTAAAGAACTGCTTCGTTATAATGCAATCAATCCGAAAAATACCGAAATACAGGGAAAAGGTGCAAGCGAACCGATAGCTTCAAATAAAACTGAAAATGAACGCAAAAAAAACAGGCGCGTTGAGATTTTCATTACAGAGGAATAATTTTTCCCCTGCAAGGAAGAAAACCTGCGATTAGATTACATGTCGCACATTATAGAACCTTGCGGTTGTTCAAAGACAATTTGCAGCCGTTGGCTGCATTGGAATGCTACTTTCTTCAAAGTGCATTGCCTAATGGTTAGATTACATGTCATTCTCGTGCGCCGACACGGGAATCTATAGTTTTTGAGTGCAAAGCCTTGCGGTAGTTTAAATGGCAATTTGCAGCCGTTGGCTGCGTTGGAATGCCACTTTCTTTAAATTGCGTAGGCTTTCGCTAGTTCAAGCTGCAATTCGCCGAACAAGTCGGCAGTTAGAAATCGTTTTTAATTTAAAACGTGGTAAAAGTTAAGAAAGGGGAAATAGCTCTTTCAGCATGCCGCAGTTTCCCCTTTCCTATGACCTATCCCTTTCTTGGCAAG
>JBNMHA010000022.1:0-28012 GCA_050872545.1 Spirochaetales bacterium
GAAAAAGAATGTCTTAAGATTCTTGGAAAAGTCCAGGACGGAAAAATCGTAAACGCTGAATATCCGGTTGTTTCTTCTACTTGCACGCGCGTTCCTGTAATCGACGGACACACAGCCTGCGTTTCACTTGAATTTGCGGATAAAAAGCCAAGCCTTGAGGAAATTGAAAAAATCTGGACTTCGTACAAGTCTGTTCCTCAGAAATTGAATCTTCCGAGCGCGCCGGAACATCCGATTGTTGTGCGCCACGAGGAAAACCGTCCGCAGCCGCGCCGCGACCGCGAGACAGAAAAGGGAATGGCCTGCGTAATCGGACGGCTTCGCCCATGCAATGTGTTCGACATCAAGTTTGTTTCGCTCAGCCACAACACAAAGCGCGGAGCGGCCCTTGGCGGAATCCTGAACGCGGAGCTGCTCAAGGCAAAAGGATTTTTTGACAATCTGTAGGGGTGAATATAAAAAAAGGAACTGTTTATTGCTCGCAGTAACAGTTCCTTTTTTATGAATTAATTATTCTTCACCGCGGTTTTCGGTACGCAGATAATCCATTATTTCCGGATGAGAAGCAATATAGTCGTTTATTTGTGCAGAATGTTCTGCTATGTATGCGGTATATTCGTCGTATGAAAATTGCAGTTTGTTAAAAAACTCGTTTTTTCTGGCTTCAAAAAGTTTTTCTTTTTCGTATGCGCTGATATTGTGGTCAAACATTTTGCTTTCCAAATCTTTCAGTTCATTGTGATGAAGCACTGTAATCGCAATAACAACTTCCGTGTTTAAGGTTTTTGCCTGTTTCACCAAAGATTCAAGCTCTTCAATATTTACCGAAGTTTTATTTGAACCGGCTTCATTTCTTTCACCGCTTAAATCAGCCTGCAGAGCTTCTGCTTTCTTTTTTGAAGTACATGCGGACATAATCATTAATGAGGCTAGTATAAGTACGATTAATAGTTTTTTCTGTATTTTCAAAATATTCTCCTTTTAGAAAATTAATTTTTGATTACAAGATAATCTCCTGTATAGACATTCATTCCTGTTTTAAGTTCATCGACAGTTGCACGCCCGAAAGCCGAGAATGCAGATAAATTTGTAATTTCCAAAGTTCCGATATTTACCAAGTTTCCGGCTAAACTTCTTACGACAAACAGTTTATCTCCCTCTTTCAGTTGCCTGCTGAACTTTTCATCATCAAGGCGGAAAGTTATTTTACCGTTGAGAATTTCAATTATTTTGCCTACTTGCTGACCTTTTTTAAGGTAACTTTCTTCATTGTATTCGGCTGCTTTACCGGAAACAATATCTTCCGTAATCTTATTCAGTTTTTCATTATATTTTGATTTCAATTTACGTTTTTCTTCTTTTACACGATTATTAAAGTTTTGTTCAAAATCTTCGTATCTTGTTTTCCAGTTTTCAGCTTCATTTGCCAAAAGCATGTTTTGATTTTTAATTTGCTCAAGGTTTTCTGCAGTTCGTTTTGTTCATTCAGGAGATTTTCCATCTGTTTTTGTAGCAATTGATATTTTTCTTCCGTACTTTTCAGTGTTTCATGTTCATTGTATGAATCAAGATTTTTCAGATCTTCAATGTTTTGCTTCAATTCAAGAATTTCACCGTTTTTTTCAGCGATTAATTTATCTTTTCCGGCAGAAAATGATTTTTGCTTTTCCAGTTCTTTTTTATACTCGGTTAATGATTTCTGTAGTTTTTCTGCTTCAAGTTTTTGTTTATCAAATTCACTTTGAATATCAGTTCTATTTTTTTCGAGTTCATTTATTGTCTGCTGCAGCTTATTCAAATCTTTTAATGAATTTTGTACGTGATTGATTTCTTGTTCTGTTATATCTTGTTGTGAAATTTCTGATTTTCTTTTAGGTGAACATGCACTTGCAAGCAAAATAATCAGTACAACACTTATCTGCAGATATTTCATTATCATTCCTCGATAAAATTATTCGCTGATAATCAAAATATCTCCTGTATGCAAACTCATTCCGGCGGTAAGCTTTTCGATGTCGGCACGTCCGAAAGTGGAGAACGGCGAAACATTTGTAACTTTAAGAGTTCCGATTAAAATCAGATTTCCGCCTAAATCTCTCATTACATTCAATCTGTCGCCTTTTTTTATTACAGAGCTTAAATTTTGATTATTGAATTGGAATGTAATACTGTCATTCAGAATTTCAATTATTTTTGCAATTTGTTTTATTTCACTCAAATCACTTTGTTTTCCAGCTGTTACATCATCTCCGATTTTATTAAGCTTTTCGTTGTATTGTGAACGCAGTTTGAATTTTTCTTCTTCCAACTGATTATTGTAACGAAGTTCAAGTTCTTCCGGAAGTTTTTCGTATTTATGTTTCCAAGTTTCGGTTTCTTGAGCCAGTTGTGCATTTTGCATTCTTGTTTGTTCAAGATTTTTTTGTAGAATTTCCTGTTCGTTTAATAAATCGGCTTGCTGTTGCTGTAATGAAATATATTTGTCTTCAAGAACTTTTTGATTGTAATTTGCTTTTCCGAGAGCCTTCTTGTAAAAAAGTTCCTGCGCTTCAATTTCAACTTTCAGACTTTCAATATTTTTTTGCAGCGACATGATTTCATCATTTTTTTCGGCAATGGTTTTGTCTTTATTTTCCAAAGCAATTTTTTGATTTGCCAATTCTATTTCATAAACGGCAAGCGAATTCTGCAATTCTTTAATCTGCATTTTCTGCTGATTCAGTCCATTTTGAATACTTGTGCGGCTTTTTTCGGTTAAGCTAAGATTTTCTTCCAGTTCATCAATTGCACTTTGCAGCTTGTTTAACTGTTCCAAAGATTTCTTTGCGGAATTAATTTCCAAATCTTTCAGTGCCTGCTCCAGCGACGCAATTTGTTCATTTTTATTTTTCAGCTCATTTTCAAGTTTATTGATAATTTCCTGTTTCTCGCGGCGTTCACGCAGTCTTCCTTTTGCAATATTGACAATTGCTTTTTCACTGTCACTTTTTTGCAGTTCAAGCTGCGTTTCGTAAGCGTTAATGAGCATTTCTTTTTCATTATTCAAATCTTCAATTTGTCTGCTGAATTTTATGCGCAACTGTTCTTCTTGAAGTTTTAATTCCTGTTGATATTCCGCTTTCATTGCTCGGCGGATTTCGTTAAGTTCTGGATTGTCATTGTACTTTTCAAATGATTTTATGAAATGATTTTCTGCGGTAATAAATTCCGACAAAGAATTATCCATATACGGTGCAAACGCATTTTCCAATGCATTAAAATATTCTTTTCGGGCGGCAGCGTAATCTTTTTTGTCCAAAGCATTGCGGAATAACTCGCAATGTTTCATGAAATCTTTGTAATGTTTATTTGAAAGCTCGCTTTCGGTAGCCTGAATAATTCCCTGTGTGCATTCTTTCACGATTTTATCATCGTTTGTTTGGTTAATTGCTGATGCGTAAAGTGCTCTGGCTTGTGCGTAATGATTTTTTTGCAGTGCTTTATCGGCTGCATTTTTGAAATCTTTTGCGCTTGAATTATCTATATTTTGTGTTGCAGGTGAAAAATTCGGTGTTTTGACAAGTTCTTCCAGTTTCTTTGCGGCAAATTCGGTGTAGTCGCTTAACGGCGCGATTATCAGCATTTGCGATAAAGCAGCCGCAGCTTCTTTTTCGTTACCGGAAACTTGCAGCAGTTTCATTGCTTTGTCGTACAAAGGTTTTGCTTGCTGATTGTTTGATTTTTTTTCTATTTTTAGAAGTTGATTTCCGGTATTTTCAATTTCTTCAAATTCGGCAAGAACATTTAAGTAATTTCTTTTTGCTGTGGCGAAATCTCCGCCGGAAAAATATTCCTGCGCTTCGGAATAAGTTTTTCTCATGTGCATTAATTTTCGTTCCAGAATGTCCCATTGCTTATTTGAATTATTTTCTTTTGTCGCTGAAAGTTTTTGTGCAGTACTCTGCAAAATTCCCGTAACTAGCAAATCTGCTTTCATTCGCTGTGCAGCTGCATAATCTTCATTGATAAGTTCTTTTTCATTTTCATAAACAGCCGGAATTTCTTCCAACAAAAACAGGGCTTCTGTTTTATTTCCTTTACGCAAAGCTTCAACGCTTTGAGATAAAACGGAGCTGATTTGCCGATCGATGTTTTTAAGCTTTTCTTCCTTAGATACGCTTTCTTTTAGGTTGTTAATATTTTCTTTCTGTTGTTTTGAAAAAGCGCCAATTATTACCGAAGCAGCTGCAAATATTATAATTGCACTTATGATAAGCGGCATTTTCAGAGATGACTTTTGAGTTTTTTTTGTTTTTTTTCTGCTGTAGTCGGGAAAATTGCTGCTGCTTTTTGAACAGCTGTTATTGAACTGCGTATTTTTTTTCTTTGCCGAAGAGGGATTTTCTTCTTCCAGTTGCAAAGATTTGAAGCGGTTTTTTTGTGTGCCGGTGCGCTGTGCAGTTTTAGAATCGTCGATAAATAAGTTGTTTTGAAAGTCGAAATCCCGCACGGCCATTAAATAATCCTTTTCATTTTTTGTCTTTGTTAATTCAATCGGCAAAAAATTAAGGTTGTTTACGATGTTTTTTTATCCTAAGTACAGAAAATTTGGTTAAAAAAGAAATTTGTTTAGTATTTTGGATTTGCTAAACTTTTTATGTCGTGATATAAGTTTAAAAAATTTTTTTGGGGGAGAATCTCATGTCAAAAATAAAGTCTTTGATATTTGTTGTATTATTTGCAGTTTGTTTAATGCCGTCTGCGGCTCAGACTGCCGGCAAGAAAAAAAATCTGCTGAATAATGTAAAGAGCAATAATGTTGCTAAAGTCGGCAAAAACATTATTACTCAGGCTGAACTGGATAAAACTTATAATGAAATGAAAAATATGGAAGCTGTTTACGGCAAAGAATTATCTAAGAAAGAAATTCTTGAAATGATGATTGATGATTATTTGTTGAAAGACCGCATAAAAGAGGAAACTTTGATATTGGATGAAAATCAGTTCAATCAGGAATTGAACATGATGAAATATCAGTACGCACAAATGAAAACTCAAGCGGACAATAATTATAAATACAGCGATGAAGATTTTAAGCGTTATGTTGAAACAGATGGGAAAATGACTTACTCGGCTTTTGAAGATAAGATTAAGCAGAAAGTTCTCGGTCAGCAATTTATAACAAAAATGGCGACTCCTAAGCTTCAAGCTCTTGATCGAAAGACATTTGAATCATCAAAAGATTTCCCTGTTGAAATTCCGAGTGCGCGCGGAACTTTGGATAAATATAATTCTTTAAAAGAAATTTATGAAGAAAACGAGCAGTCTTTTCTTGTTCCTACTCAAATTGTTTTGAAGCACATTTATTTCAGAACAATTGATGCGGAAGGTGCGCAAATGAAAGCAGATGACAAGGCTGCGGTGAAAGAGCGTGCTAAAGATTGTTATTCACGATTAAAAAAAGGCGAAGACTTTGACAAACTGTGCCTTATTTATTCCGATGACGGCGCAACAAAAGAAGAATATACCGACCCGGCTTCAAAAGAAACTCACCGAGGTTACATCGGACCGTTTCCTTTAAGCGGTCAGTATGCGAAAATTACAAGGGAAAAATACGGCGATACAATTTTTGAAGTTTTTAATCAGTTGAAAGCCGGACAATTTTCCGATATTTGCGAATCACCTTACGGATTTCATATTTTTTATGCTATCGAAAGAAAGGAAAAAACAATTCTTTCATTTGAAGAATCAAAAAGTACAATTGTTCAGCAGCTGAAAAATTATGAAATGCAGAAAATCAATCAGGAAACATATTTGGAACTGATGAAAGATTTACGCAAAAAAGCAGACATTAAATATTATATGAAAGAATATGAAAGCAGCGAAAAATAGAACAGTAAGTAAAAATTTTGAACACAAGCGTGAAGGCAGAATTTTAGCATTTCAGGCTCTTTATTCTTATGAATTTGAGCATAAAGGGTCTGATGAGCTTCTTGCTTTCTGTAATGAATCGGAAAATTCTGTCGAAGCTCGTTCTTATGCGCAAAGTCTTGTAAAAGGAATTCTTGATAATTTGCCGATAATCGATAATTTGATTATTTCCAGACTGAAAGGGTGGGATTTTTCCAGAGTTTCAATGGTTGATAAAGCTGTTTTGCGGCTTGCCATATATGAAATGATGTATGAAGACCTTGAAGATTTAATCATTATCAATGAAGCGGTGGAAATTATTAAGCAGTTCGGCGGAGAGGAATCCTACAAATTTGTTAATGGAATACTAGATGCAATCAGCAAAAGAAAACAAAACAAACAACCAGAACAACAAGCCAAAGTCAAAAAGAAAATTATTCGGAGAAAAAATTAAATTCTCATTCGGAAAATCTAAGGCATTAAAATATGTCCTTTTGGGTGTTTTAATCCTCGTGATTTCATGTGGCTTATTGTTTTTGTACTATTCAAAAGACATTATTTTGTATTCTTTGAGAAATCGTGAAGACTATGTGGAAAGCAGTAAGCTATTCAGAGTAGCGGAAGATTCGTACCGCAGCGGTTATCTTGAGAATTCAGCTGTTTCATATTACAACTATCTGAATACAAATCCCTCAAAAGTAAATAAAATTCTTACTTATAAGCGGCTGTTTGAAATTAATGTGCTTCGTGGCGATTTTGCGGCAGCTTTCGACATTTTGGATCAGCATGAAAAATTGTCGCCGAATGATTTGTCTGTTGGGATTAACCGCTTGAAACTGCTGCTGCGTGAAGAAAATTTTCCTGCCGCTAAAATTTTTATAGATGCTAATTATAATCGGCTGAAAAAATCGCCGGAATTTATAGATTTAGTCGGAACGTATTATATGATGCAGGAAAATTACGAGCGTGCATTGAAAGAGCTTGAAAAAATTCCTGCCAGAAAGCGTGATTATTCATTTACCAAAAAAATTGTTCATTGTTATGTAAAGCAAAATCAGTTGTCTAAGGCGTTGTCGTGTCTTCATAAGAAAGAGCCGACTGTCAGAACTTTTGATGATAAAGCTAAAACGGAAGAATTTTTTCTGTTGAAAAATATTGTTTTGCTGCTGAAAGGTGACCAAAATGATATTTCCGATGATTTGCGTGTATCTTTACTGGATCCGCAGACGCGCGTTTTTGGTGCTAAGCTGCAAATTTTGTCTTGTATGCTTCAGGAGCGAAATGCAAAACTGGCGGAACTGTTGGATGACAAAGAAATCAAAGAGATTTATAAAAAAGACCCGGTATTTTTAGCTAGAATCGGAAATTATTATGCGTATTCAAAAAATTATGAGAAAGCGCGCGTTTTTTATGAAATGATTCCGGAATGTCGTGATTATACCGAACAGGAACTTTTGGCATTAACGGATATTTACTATTGCTGCGGAATGTTTGAGCAGGCAGAGGAGACTTTAAGCAAGCTTAACAGACGTTTCGGATACAAGAAAAATGCTTATTTCAAAAACGGAGCTTTGCTTTCACAAAAACAGGGAAAATTTGCTGAAGCTGTTCATAAACTGAAGCAGGGTAGCGAATTGTATTCAAGAGATTCCGAAAATTTTGACTCTGACTTTTACTTTAGATTGGCACATCTGCACGGTGAAAACGGCTTTCCTGAAGCTGCATTGGAATATCTTGAAGAAGGAAAGAATTTGCAGAAAAAATATACCGGTACTTATGATAAAACTTTTGATGTACTGAAAATCAAGTATGCCGGAGAAAATCTTTCTCATGATGGTGCGGAACAAGAGCTTCTTGAAATGCGTGAACGCTCCGATGCCGATTTGACGGCGTATTTTAGACTTATTCGCTTTTATTTGGAAAGCAGCAGACAGTTTGATGCTCAGCGTGAGCTTGAAACGGTAAAGTCTATGCCTATGTCCAAAAATCAGCGTTCGGTTTATGATATTTACTGTTTGTTTCTTGCAATGCAGCAAAAAAATCAAGCAGTTTATCAGGATGTAAGGAGAAAAATTCTTGATAACGAAACGACTTCTGCACTGTATGTATCGCTGATTCATCTTTTAGACGGAAATTACAAAGAATGCATTGATACGCTGGTGGAATGGGAAGGAACTCTTGCCGATTCGGATAAAAACGATTTGTATCAGGCTTATTATTTATGCGCTGTTGCAAATTATTTGCGCGGTAATATTTCAGAAGCTTATCAGGCACTCTACAAGCTTCCGCCGAAATATCCGAATGCAGGTTATTTGAAAGGTTTGCTGCAGTCATCGAGTGATGCACAATGAAAATGAAAGGAAGCTGCTAATGAAAACAGTCATTGTGATAGGTGCAGGATCGGCAGGACAGATGATTGTCCATGAACTTTTGCATAATACGAAAAAGAAAAATAAATATTCAATTGTTGGATACTTGGATGATAACGCGGCACTTATCGGACAGCTTTTTGAAGGAATTACGGTTTTGGGCAAAATAAATGAAGCTGCCGATTTTGTACAAAAGCATAATGCCGATACAATTTATGTTGCTGTTCCGAGTGCTTCTTCCGTGCAGATTCGGCATATTTTGGAATCTTTATATACTGTAAAAGCAAAAATTAAAATTGTTCCCGGAATGATTGAAATTATAGAAGGCAGTGCAACATCAAGCCAGCTTCGTCCGATAAAACCCGGTGATTTGCTTGGGCGGGAAGAAGTTACTTTTGATATTGAAAAGCTTTCGCCTTATTACAAAGATAAAACTGTTTTTATTACAGGTGCCGGTGGTTCTATTGGTTCTGAATTACTACAGCAGATACTTTGCCTGCCTGTGCGCAAAATTGCGGCGTTTGGGCACGGAGAAAATTCCATTCATACGTTGCTTCAAACTGTAGGTAATGACCCGCGTTTTGAATATATTATCGGTGATGTAAGAGACCGTGACAAGTTGATGTGTGAAATTCAGCGTGTTAAACCGGATATTATTTTTCATGCAGCTGCGCACAAGCATGTTCCGCTAATGGAAGAATATCCTGATGAAGCTGTAAAAAACAACATTATAGGCACATATAATTGCTGTTTGGCTGCAATAGAAGGCAATGTGAAGAAGTTTGTGCTTATTTCAACGGACAAAGCTGTAAAGCCGTCGTCGGTAATGGGGGCATCAAAACGAATTGCCGAACAGATTGTACTTTCGATGAACAGTAAAAAGTCAAAAACTCACTTTATTCTTACTAGATTCGGGAATGTTCTCGGTTCACGTGGCAGTGTAGTGCCTGTTTTTCAGCGACAAATTCAAGCAGGCGGTCCGGTAACTGTAACTCATCCTGAAATGACACGTTTTTTTATGTCAATTCGTGAAGCTGCACGCCTTGTTATAAAAGCCGCATCTTTGAAGAACGGAAATATTTTTATATTGGACATGGGGCAACCTGTAAAAATTATAGATTTGGCAAGGTCGATGATTTTGCTCAGCGGTCATACAATCGACGAGATTCCTATTAAAATATCGGGAATAAGACCGGGAGAAAAATTGACAGAAGAAATTCTTACCGATACGGAGAAACTCGGCAAAACCGAATTTGAAAAATTGTTTATATCGGAAGAAAAAAATGTTTTCTATGAACCGGACGAATTGGAGTTGCTGATAGATGATTTTCTTACAGTTGCACAGACTTACGACAAAGCGTCAATTCGTAAGTTTATAATGGAGCAGATAAAATAATTATGGAACAACGACGAATTCAATTTTCACCGCCTGACATAACAGAAGAAGAAATCCAAGCCGTTTGCGAAACAATGCGTTCCGGGTGGATAACTACCGGTTCTAAAACAAAGCAGTTTGAGCAGAAAATTGCAGATTACTGCGGAGTACGCAAAGCCGTTTGCTTAAACAGTGCGACTGCCGGGCTTGAGCTGATTCTGCGACTTTTTGAAATCGGAGAAGGCGACGAAGTTATTACAACGCCTTACACTTATACTGCAACGGCAAGCGTTATACTTCACACCGGTGCGAAAATAGTTTTTGCCGATGTTCTGCCGGGCAGCTTTAATATTGACCCGAATGCGGTGGCAGCCGCAGTGACCGAACGGACAAAGGCTGTAATCCCTGTGGATGTAGGCGGAATCCCATGTGATTATGATGAACTTTACAGAATTTTAGAGGATAAAAAATCGCTTTATTCTCCAAAGAAAGGCACTTTGCAGGAAAAATTATCGCGTCCGCTGCTTCTTGCCGATGCTGCACATTCTTTCGGTGCGGAGTATAAATCTTGCAGTAAGTGGAAAAAGAGTGGTTCGCTTGCGGACTTCTCTGTATTTTCTTTTCATGCAGTGAAAAACCTTACAACTGCGGAGGGCGGTGCGGTAACATTTAACGGAAGCGACGATGCCGACGCACAGAATATTTATAAGCAGCTGCAACTGTTGAGCCTTCACGGACAGAGCAAAGATGCACTTGCAAAAATGAAAGCCGGAAGCTGGCGATATTCGATAGAGTTGCCCGGTTATAAATGCAACATGACAGACATTGCGGCTTCAATGGGGCTTGTTCAGCTCAAGCGTTATCCAAGTTTGCTTACAAGACGAAAGGAATTGTTTGATTTATACAAAGAAAATTTCAGTGCGGACAACAGACTGATATTGCCAGTAGAAAGT
Organism: Spirochaetales bacterium; assembly: GCA_050872545.1. Classification (GTDB taxonomy): domain Bacteria; phylum Spirochaetota; class GWE2-31-10; order GWE2-31-10; family GWE2-31-10; genus RGIG8597. Next base: position 10,587 of record JBNMHA010000022.1, read on the forward strand.
GAAAACTTTAAATCATCGTACCATGTATATGCACTTAGAATTCAAGGTGTCGATGAAATTGCGCGTGACAAAATCATAGAGCAATGTGCTGAAAACGGTATTGCGTGCAATGTTCACTATATTCCGCTGCCTATGCACAATTTTTACCGCAGTTTAGGATATGAAATCAAAAATTATCCTAACGCTTACGACATGTATAAAAATGAAATTTCGCTTCCGGTGCATACTTTAATGAGCGATGACGATGTTTGTTATGTAGCAGAAATTATTAAATCCGGTCTGAATTTTATCTGATAATTTTGATGTGTACTTCTAAAAGTCGGAGATAATTTTTTGGATGCAATTAAGCTGCGTTTTCTTGCATTGAAAGTAAGTTTTTTTAATTAATTTAGCATAGATTTTACCGAATATATCTTTGTGTTCTTACATTGAAATTTAATAGTGTATTCGTTGTCAGATATGTCGCTTTCAATCGGTAAAAATATTGAAAGTATGTTTGATTTTTTACGACTATTATGTTATTCACGTTTTCCATATTTTGTAAAATATTTTAATTAAAAAAAAGGAGCGGAAAATGAAAAATAAAATTACTTTAACGATGAAATTCGGCAGTTCATTATTAGTATTATTAACATTAGCTTGTATTTTGAGCTTTCTTATACTAAGACCTATTGTCAGAAATACTGTTTTTAAATCAAATTTAGAAACGCTGCTACAAAAAGAGCGGCTTGTTACAGACCTCATCAACAAAGATGAAACCGATATGCTTACTTATGTTGAAGATTTGACGGTTCTTGCGCCATTGTTTAATAGTACAACAGATCTTTATAATTATTTAAAGACATACGCCAGAAACTTTGAATTATATAACATAGGAATTCTCGATGTTTCCGGTAAGGTTCAATTTTCTCTCCAACAAAATATAAAATATGACAATGAATCGGATCTTTTAGCGATAAACAGTGCTAAAAACGGAGCGTCACGAGTAGTAAAAAGTGTTATTAACGGTGAAGTGATGTTTACTGCGGCAGGTCTGATAGATATTAAAGGCAACAATGAATATTCTATTATTGTTTTCCAAAAATGGATTTCCGATAACCACTACATTGCTGAAATTGCAAGAAAAACAGGTACGGAAATCGGATTGTTCCTAAACGATTTGAGAATCGGAACATCAATTAAGGACAACGCAGGAAATTATCTGACAGGTACAAAACTGCTTGAACAAGATGTACTGAACACAGTTTACAATGAAGGGCAGGAATATCGCGGTAAAGTAGATGTAGGCGGCAAAACATTTATTGCAGTTTACAGACCGTATAAAACAGATAATTCCAGTGAAAAACTGATGTTCTTTGTAGGATTTGATGTTAATCATGTAAATGCAGTATCAAACAGTATTTCTTGGAACGTACTGTTTGCCGTATTTATTTCCCTTATTGTGATTACCGCTATTGTAATTGTATTGCTGAGAGTTATCATTATCAGACCTACAAACAAAACGTTGAATATATTTAATTCTATTTTGCGTGACGACGGAACAATCGATTTGTCTTTGGATATTGAAAAAACTTCATCAACTGATGAAATAGGAGAGATGATAACTTCTATCGATAAGTTCTTGGATACACAGAGAGAATTTATACGAACAGTAAAAGGCACAAGTCTGGAACTTGACAATGCTGCCGAAACGCTTGCTTCAAATGCGCATGAATCAGCCGGAGCTTCTACCGAGATTTCAGCTAATATTACAAGCGTAAGCAATGCCGTAACAAAACAAAACGAAACATTAAGCATAGTTCAATCTACTTTCAGCAGCAGTATTGAAGAAATTCAGCACCTTGAAAGTTTGATTGAGAGTCAGTCTGCCGGTATTGTAGAATCATCTGCATCTATAGAAGAGATGGTAGGAAATATCAGCTCTGTATTTACCATTGTGTCAAAAATGACAAATGAGTACGAAGAACTTATAAAGATTACAAACCTTGTTAAGACAAGTCAGGAAGAAGTTTTTGAACAGGCAAACAGAATGGCTCAGCAGTCTGAAAATCTTACTAATACTAATAATGTAATTTCCCAGATTGCTTCACAAACAAACCTTTTGGCAATGAATGCCGCAATTGAAGCGGCGCACGCCGGTGAAGCAGGAAAAGGTTTTGCCGTTGTTGCCGATGAAATACGTAAACTTGCAGAAAATTCATCTGTTCAGTCTAAATCAATTAAGACAGAACTTGATGAAATTGCCGTTGTAATTGATTCAGTAGTAAATGCAACAGATACTTCACGAAAGAGATTCAACGATATTATGGAAAAAGTTTCTTCAACAAGTACGCTTGTTCAGGAAATTAACAACGCTATGACAGAACAGGAAGAAGCTTCTAAACAAATTCTGATTGCTTTGCATGAAATGAATGATTCTACAAGCAATGTTCAGTCTACATCAAAAGAAATGTCTTCCAACATACAGTCTGTAAAGAATGAATCTAATAATTTGGAACAGATTGCCAATACTGTAGCTGGAAGTATGGAAGAAATGACTGCCGGTATAATCGATATTACTAATGCAGCACAGAATGTATCTGACATGGCTGGAATGACAAAAGATAAAATTGAACAGCTTGATAAGTTAATGGGTAAATTTAAACTGGACTGAAAACGATTTAAAATCCTTAATAAATTAATAATTGCTGCGGCAGAATTATTTAATCAATAGTTCTGCCGTTTTTTTTATGTTACTGATTCAGGAAAAAATTATGGCAACAATAGAACTTTTTATTTTAGCTGTCGGACTTTCTTTGGATGCATTTGTTATTTCGGTTTGCAAAGGTTTGTCCCTTAAGAAGGCAACATTGAAAAGCATGTGTATTGCCGGAATATGGTGCGGTGCAGCGCAGGCTTTCGTGCCTGTTATAGGATATTTTTTAGGACGCACTTTCATCGACGTTATTCACAAATTTAATCATTGGGTTGAGTTTGTGATTCTTGCCGGTGTAGGATTTGACATGATAATTAAAGGTGCTTTATTTAAAAAGAATGAAAGTGCAAATAATTGCGTATCATACACAAATAATTGCGTATCAACATACGCAAATAATTGCGTATCACATTCAAAGATGTGCGCGCTTGCTATAGTTGACAGCTTTGATGTGCTTGCCGTAAGCGTTACTTTTTCAGAATTGGGCATTAATTTGCCATTAGCTATGGTTATAATAGGAATTACAACGTTTGTGATTGCGGCACTCGGTGTAAAAATCGGAAGTATTTTCGGCGGAAAATATCGAGCAAAGGCAGCTTTTTGCGGTGGAATTATACTTATTATTGTAGGAACTCATCTGCTTCTAAGCGGACTCGGAATTTTTTCAGGTTAACTTGTTTTGCCAATTTTTCAGAAAACGCGCTAATCGGAAAAAATCATCTCTGTTGTTAAAACGTCCGCAGGAAATTCGCAGTGATGTCATTGCTCGTTCATAAGAAAAGCCCATTTCTGTTAAAATCTTTGACGGGATTTTAATTCTGCCGTTACATGCGGAAAATCGACTGACGCAAATTTGCTCTTCTGCCATTGTCATTATCAATTTTTCCATTAAACCGACATTTTTTCCCATTAAGCTTATATTCAGAATCCCGGTTTGGCTGCCGACCGGAGTGTTTACTTCGATTCCGGGAACTTCGTTCAGCAGTATTTTCAATCCTTCGTTGTGGAGAATTCTCAAGCGTGAAATTTCATCATCGGACAAAAGTTTTATTGCTTCAGCACATGCTGCAATTCCGGGCATATTCTGCGTTCCGGGAAAGTATCCGTTTTCCTGTTTGCTGTCGTACCGAAATCGATTCAGCTTGATGTTTTTGTTTTTTACGGCAAGAATGCCGGTGCCTTTCGGTGCGTAGAACTTATGTGCACCTAATGCCGTTATATCATAATAAGGCAGCCACATCTCGGTCGGCAATCTTGTAACAGCTTGAGCCGCATCCATTACAATTGTTAAATCATAATTTTTTTTCAGTTGATAAATTTCGCTTATTGGTTGAATGCTTCCGGTTTCATGATTTATTGGTGAGTAAAAAAATACGGTGGCTTTATTTTTCAGCAGCTTTTCGAGTTCGCCGACACAAATTTGTCCGTTCGAGTCAACTTTTAGGAAATCGACATTTTTGCCTTTGCTTTTTAAGCGGCGCAGCGGTGAAGTTATGGCTGAATGTTCAATCACTGTGGTAATAAAGTGAAATTTTTTAGGATTAAAGCCTTTTATCGCAGCAAATAATGCGTCTGTTGCACTACCGCAGAAATATATTTTTTCAGGCGGACAACTGATGAAATTTCCGACTTCGATTCGGCAGTTATCGAGCAATTTTGCAGCTTCAAGTCCTGCTAAATGTATACTGGACGGATTTCCCCAGTTCCTGCGGCATGCAGCTTCCATTGCACCTATAACGTGTGGATCTACCGGAGTTGTTGCGCAGTTATCTAGGTACACAAGCTTAGCCGGCGTGCCGGAATTTTTCCTGTCATTAAGTCGTTTTAAATATTTACATCGGCAAAGCATTATGTTCTCCATTTTTTCTAAATATATTATAAAGTGCGCTTGTTAATTAGAAATACTTTTTATGGAAGAATGTCAATTTTTTGGGGGTAAAAAATGAAGTACCGTCATATTATCGGAGTGGTAATGTCGCGCCGTTTGGGAAAATCTCTCGGAGTGAATTTAATTCCGGGTAAAATTTGTTCACTTGATTGCGTTTACTGTGAAGTCGGAAGAACCCAACTTCTTACGGCGGAACGTCAGGCTTATTTCCCGGTTGATGAAGTTATTGATGAACTGCGTTGTTATATAAATGAAAATCCAGATATTGACTTTATAACTTATTCCGGAGCCGGAGAACCGACGTTATATTCACAATTAGGTGAAGTTTCACGGCGGATTAAAGAAGAATTCGGCAAGTATAAACTCGCATTGATAACAAATGGGACTTTGTTTTACCGAGAAGATGTAAGGCGCGATGCAAAGATTGCAGACCTTGTTATGCCGTCTTTGGATGCAGTGTCTGCTTCTGTATTCGGTAAAGTAAACAGACCTGAAGCTTCATTGGATAATGAAAAAATCATAGACGGATTGTGCAAATTTCGGCATGAATACAACGGACAAATGTGGTTGGAATTTTTTGTTGTGCCGGGTGTAAATGATTCTGCCGAAGAACTGGAATTGGTTAGAAATGCGGTGCGCCGAATCAATCCGGACAGGCTGCAACTGAATTCTCTTGACCGACCGGCTCCCGATAATGATGTTGCAACGGCAGCCGGAACTCACTTGAATGAACTGAAAAAATACTTTACCGCCGCCGGAATATTTACCGAAGTAATTTCGCGAACTGCGCAAAATAGCAAAAAAACAGAGGCGGAAATTATTACACTGCTTGGTAATGGAGCTATTCCGGTAGAAGAAATCAGAAACAGATTCTCAGCGTGTGATAATGCAATTTCAAATCTTACAGCAGCAGGAATGATCAAAATGACAGAAAAAAACAGCGTGAGTTTTTACCGGTTGAAAAAATGAATTAAATTTTTTGTACATTTAATATCACTTCGGTACAGTGGCAAATCACAAAAATGGCAATTAATTTTTTGGTAATGATAAATGTAAATCTTATTTCTTTATAGAAATACTTGAAAATAGAAAATAAAATAATTATAGTCATGCTTTATTTTTTTGTGTGCCTGCATGAAAAAATTGTATTGAAGGAGATATAAAATGTTGAAAGCAGCAAAAACTTTTGCAGTTCTTCTGACCGCAACGGCATTTCTGTCGTGTTCTGCGATGATAAGAAATACTACGGAATCGCTGGTCGGCGGTGTAATGCAGCAAAATGATATGCGCTTAATTGAGGACGGTGCACCGGCTTATTTATTGATAATCGAAAGCCTTATTTACAATAACCCGGAAAACAGAGATTTTTTAATGACGGGAATTCAGACTTTTTCTTCGTATTCTTCCTTTATAAAGGATGAAGCTCGTAAGAAAATTTTTCAGGAAAAGGTTAAAAAGTGGGGCAATGCTCTTTTGGCTACTTATCCGGCGTATGTGGAATATGAACAAACGGCAGCGGATGACAAAGATGCAAAAAATGTTGCTTATACTAAATTTGTTTCTTCTGTCAAAAAGAAAGATATTCCATATATATTTTGGGGATTCTTTGGAAACATATCCGATTCAGTTTCCGGCGGTTTAAGCGACCCGTCGCTGTTTTTGATACTGCCTCGTGTAATTGAGCTTGCACAACGCATTTATGAACTTGATGATACTTTTATGGACGGAATGCCTCATTTGATATTCGGTGTTTACAATTGTGTTTATCCGGAAGCTTACGGCGGAAGCTTTGAAAAGGGAAAAGAGGAACTTGACAAAGCAATTGAAATTTCCGGCGGCAAAAATCTTTTGTATAAAGTTCTTTATGCTGAATTCTACTTCAAACCTTTATATGACCGTGAAGGTTATGAAAAATTAATGAACGAAGTTGTTAATTTCGATTTGGAAAGTCATCCTGAGGGACGAATTATTAACAGTCGTGCTCAGGAACAGGCAAAATCATGTCTTGAACATATCGATGAAGTCTTTTTCTAAATAAATAATTATTTAAGGAGTAATATTGTGAAGAAAATAATTATTACAGTGTTCTGTTGTCTTACCGCGTTAGCTGCGTTCGGACAGCAAAAAAAAGAACCTAAGTATTTGTACAAAATTGCAAGTGAAGTACCGGGCGGTTCTTTGTGGCATAAAACATTGACAGAAGTAAGCCGTGAACTTATGACAAAAACAAACGGAGAAGTCGGACTTAGAATTTATGCCGGTGGAATAATGGGAAGCCAAGATGCGGTGATTGATAAAATGAAAATCGGTCAGATTCAAGGCGCAACATTTTCCAATACCGGAATGCAGTCTATTTATAAAGACTTTGGAATTGTAGGATTTCCGCTTACGTTGCGTAATCAAAATGAGTACGACTATTTGGTGGAGAAAAAAGGTAAGTTTTTTGAAGATGAATTTAAAAAGCGCGGATATAAATTTTTATGCTGGACTGAAACCGGTCCAATTTACATTTATTCCAAAAAACAGGTAAATACAATTTCAGCATTGCAGAATTCAAAGCCTTATATTTTGCCCGGAGACATAATTTCCGAAATGCTCTTTAAAGAATGTAAAACAACTCCGATTCCAGTGCAAATTTCCGATATTCTGACAAGCCTTAAAACCGGTCAGATTGATACTGTTTTCTCTCCGCCTTATGCACTTCTTGCGATGCAGTGGGCACCTAGCGTGACTTATGCAACAGATTTTATCATTACATTTATGATCGGTTCTGTAATGGTGGATGCCAAAATGTTTGATTCAATGCCGAAAGAATACCAAAACTTGATGGAAACATTGTTCAGAGAAAAAATCGATGTGCTGAAATACAATGTTCGCCGTGACAATGCAGCTGCTCAGGATGCATTAAAGAAAAGCGGTATAAAATTTATAGAAGTGCCTGAAGAAGAATCTGATGCTTTCTATGAAATCGGAGAAAAAGCAAGTAAGCAGCTGATTGAAAAGTACGGTTTTTCTGGTGAGTTGTATCAGGAAGTCAAAAACTTAATGATTGATTACAGAAAAAACAATAAGTAAAAGAGGGTAAATGAAAAAAGTTGTTGAATATATCAGGCGTGCGGAAAAGTATCTGCTGGCACTTCTCGTTTTGGGAATAAGCTTTTTTTCAGTAGGTCAGATTTTACTTCGCCGTTTTTTAAGAGTTCCGCTGTGGATGGATTCGTGTATCAATATTCTTGTAGTTTGGACAGCTTTTATTGCAGCCGGAGTGGTTACTTATGAAGCGTCGCATATCAAGATTGATATAATCGGGCGGTTTGCGAAAGGAACTTGGAAAAAGCTTGTTTACGGTTTTATATCGCTGTTCGGCGGAGTAGCCTCATCTCTTTTTATGGTGCTTTTCATTGTTTATTTAACAGTAATTGAGTACTTATCAAAAGTTTCTGTTCAAGGAACAAATGCTTTGATTCATACTTTGCTTCTTGTGGTGATTCCTTGGGGATTTCTTGTAATGGCAGTACGAATGATAAATATGATGTGTGCTGATTTTCAGGAAGCTGCTGTTCTTATAAGCAAAAAAAACGATTCATCATTGTTTAAAATTTTGTTTACTGTGGCAAATATATTTTTTCTGGCAGTGAATATTTCTGTTTACATTACTAAAGGCAGTGTTTTTTGTTTATGTTTGAGTGTTTGTGCATTGCTGCTGACTTTTGTATTTGGAGTAGTGTCTGTAGTGAAAGCCACGCCGAAATTAACGGCTGTACTGAGTATTATTTCCGGAATAATAATTATTACACTGTTTGTTACGCAGGTAATTGAAGTTATTTATATAAATTATCAGGCGAAAGTTACCAGAAATTTCTTTGATATAACAGATGCGATACTAAACAAAATGTATATTTTGCCTACATTAAGTTTCTTTTTCGGATGGTTATCAGTGGTGGTGCCTTTCAGCGGTTGGCTGCGAGAGATTTACCCGGAACCGACAGAAGTTACCGAAGAGGAGGCAGTGCAATGAGTCTTTTTTTAAACATTTTAATTATTTTAATTGCGATTGCCGGAGCTCCGCTTTTTGCCGTTTTGGGATTATTTTCTGTATTTAATTTTCATTTCAGCGGCGGCAGTTTGCTTACCGTAGCACAGGAAATTTCATCACAGTTTGTTTCTATGCCTTTATTGGCGAGTATTCCGCTGTTTACTTTCGCCGGTTATATGCTGGCAAGCGGAACTTTTTCGCAGCGCTTAATTCGTTTTGTAAAAAACTTAGTCGGCTGGCTGCCGGGCGGATTGGCAATTGTTACTTTGATAGTTTGTGCATTTTTCACTGTTTTTACCGGAGCTTCCGGAGTAACGATTATCGCACTTGGCGGGTTTTTGTATCCGGCATTGCTGAAAGAAAAGTACAACGAACGTTTTTCTTTAGGATTAGTAACAACTTCCGGAAGTTTGGGGCTTTTGTTTCCGCCGAGTTTGCCGTTGATTTTATACGGAGTAGTTTCATCTGCAAATATTGACCAGATGTTTATTGCCGGAATAGTACCAGGGATTGTCCTTATTGTTATTTTAAGCATTTATTCAATGGTGGTGGGAATTGCTGATGGTGTAGAACGAACTAAGTTTGATATAAAGGAACTTTTGAAGTCTGCTTGGGATTTGAAATGGGAAATTCCGCTGCCGATTTTACTGGTAGCCGGTGTTTATACCGGAAATATGGCATTGTCGGATGCGGCACCTTTTACTGTGGCTTATGTTTTTATAGTTGAAGTGCTGATTTTGAAAGAAATTAAATGGCGTGAAATGCCGGAAGTTATTAAGCGCAGTATGGTAATCATTGGAGCGATTCTTTTGATTATGAGCGTTTCATTTGCCGGAAGCAACTACATTATTTACAATGAAGTGCCGCAGAAAATGTTTGATTTTATGCAGCAATTTATCACTAGCAAATATGTATTTTTAATATTGCTGAATGTTTTTCTGCTGATTGTAGGTTGTATTATGGATATTTTTACGGCATTAATGATAATTGTGCCGTTGATTGCACCTATTGCTTATCAATATAATATCGATTTAATTCATCTTGGGATAATATTCCTTGCAAACCTAGAAATTGGATATTTGACGCCGCCTGTAGGTATGAATTTGTTTATTTCTTCTATGCGTTTCAAAAAACCGGTAGTGCAGCTTTACGGTGCTTCTGTAAAATTTATAGGTCTTTTACTGGTGGCTTTGTTTTTAATCACTTATATTCCGGGGTTAAGTACTTGGTTTATAGAAAAACCTTCTATTGTCGGCAAATGGGAATATATAAATGAAGTTTCCGGAATAAAAGACGAACTGATTTTAAAAGCCGGCGGAAAATATCTACGCAAAAAGTATTCGGCTGATGATTTTATGGCATTGTTGCAGCCTTATGTTCGCGGTGATTATAAAATTGAAGGCGATAAACTGATATTGGAAGATGTGAACAGTAATCAGGAAAAATATGAGTTTGAAATTTACAACAACGGAAAGCGACTGCTTATTGAAACAGAAGAAAGTGAAGCAGGAATTTTGGAAGTAATAAATGCAGATGGCGATTTAATAACTGTAGAACCAGAAAAACATCGCTTTTATGAAAATCAGCTTCCTCAACCGCTTTCCGAAAATCAAGGAAAGTTAGTGGGAGTTTGGTGCAATCCTAAAAAAACGTTAAATTTCGAATTTGATAATACAATAATTGTTAATTATGCGGATGGCAGTCAGGAATCGTATTTATACGAGGTAAAAAAGAATCATGTTTTGATAAAGGATAGTGAATCGGGCAATTTCGATATTCTATTTGATTTTACCGTGAAATATCCTAATCCGCAGAAATTGGTTCTTATTGATGGAAAAACAAAAGAACAGCAGGAATTTACGCTTTCTTCTGAGTAAAAAATAAATAATTAAAAGATTAAAAGGAGGATTTTATGGCAATTGATGTATTTGGTCTCGGTAATACTTTGGTAGATATTCAAACATTTATCGATGATAAATTGCTGAAAAAACTGAAAATTACAAAAGGAATTATGACTCTGATTGATGAAAAGCAATCAAGAGAAGTGCTGACTGCAATTGCGGATTTGCAAACAAAATATGTTCCGGGCGGAAGCTGCGGAAACTCTATCAGCATGGTAGCAATGATGGGTGGAAAAACAGCTTATACCGGAGTTGTTGCAGATGATATATACGGGCGTTTGTATGAGAACAAAATTTCCGAACGCGGCGTAAAATCTATGCTGCGATTTACGGATACAGGTCTTACCGGAACTTCCATTGTTTTGACTTCTCCCGATGCGGAAAGAACAATGCTTACTCATCTCGGAGTTTGCGGAGAATTTACAAAGAGTGACTTAAACATGGAAGTTCTTGCTGATTCTGCAATTTTTCATACTACAGGTTATGAGTTTGATACTCCGACACAGAAAGAAGCACTTATCGAAGCGATGAAGATAATGAAAAAGAACGGAAAAAAAGTTTCATTTGATATTGCCGATCCGTTCTGTATTGAAAGAAATCGTGATGAATTGAAAGCTGTAATTAATGAATACGTTGATATTTTGTTTGGTAACTTTGAGGAAGTGAAAATTCTTACAGGCTGCAATGACCCTATCGAAGCCGGTAAAAAAATAAGAGCGGAAGGACCGTCAATTTGCCTTGTAAAAGTAGGCGGCAGCGGAAGTTACGCATTTTTTGACGATACTTATGTTCAAGTGCCGGTATATCAGGCAGAAAAAGTTCTTGATTCTACAGGTTGCGGCGATATTTATGCCGGCGGTTTCCTTTACGGATATACATCTGGCTACGGCATTGAAAAATCGGCGCATATTGCCAGCTATCTTGCTTCTAAAATCATTGCAGTAGCCGGCGTAGCGTTGGAAAAATTTAATATGGAAGAAATTAAATCTTTTATTGCGGAAAAAATTCTGAAGTAATTGCTTGTAATAAATAATTTTTTTCAAGAATAAAAAAGAAGGTAGTTTGCATTTTGCACCGCCTTCTTTTTTTAAATAATTTTAATTGGTGGAGTGGTTGGGAGAATGAAAATCTGGAAAACTTTTTTGCTGTTTATTCCGGTATTGGTGTTGATTGCTGCTGTGGCAGCTGGAATATATATCGGGCTGATATATATGGAATACAATCAGGATAAAGAAGCGGTTTTTTCAAAGTTGGAAGAATTTGCGCGCGTACTGGAAACAGAAAATGAAACAGACACACTCCTTGAGGATTCAAATGAGTCGCCGTCCGAGAAAAAAGCGACAATCGTTTACGACAGAAACGGTCGTATTATCACAAAATATTCCAGTGAAAAATATAAACTTGCTTCGATTCAGGAAATGCCTTTTTTTCTGACACGCGGTTTTATTTATATAGAAGATAGAAAATTTTACGAGCATCACGGCGTAAATTATTTTCGACTTGCACGAGCTGTTTTTGACAATATTCGTACAATGGGACATGCCGGCGGTGGTTCTACAATTTCGCAGCAGTTGTCAAAAATTTTATTTACCAAACATGAACGCAGCATTAAACGAAAAATTTATGAATTGTTCTGCACTTTTGAATTGGAAAATCGGTTTTCAAAAAATGAAATTCTGAAGATTTACCTTAACTCAAATTATATGGGACACGGAACTTACGGAATTGCCAATGCCGCAAGTTTTTATTTCGGCAAGTCTGCGGCGGAACTTACTGTTGCGGAAGCGGCACTTCTTGTGGGAATGAATCGGTCTCCGGAAAGATTTTCGCCTATTCGCAATCGTGAAAATGCGGAATATATTTTATCGTATGTAATGGGAAAATTTGTTGAGGCCGGCTTTCTTACGCAAGAGCAGTCTGCATTTGAGATTGAACGTTTTTGGGATAACTTCGGTAGGCACGGCATTATGGGTGAGCAGTCGATATGGAAAACGGAAATTAATAAATCTGGATATTTGACTGAATATGTTCGTCAGGTTTTGGAAAAGGAATTCAGCTATGACAAAATTACAGCCGGCGGACTGATTGTAGAAACAAGTTTTGACTTGGAAAAGCAAAGTCTTGCAGAATCTACTGTTTCCGGACAGCTGAAAAATATACGCCGCCGTGTGAAAAGTACTGCCGATAAAACAGGAATTTCCTATGATGATAAAATAATTAACCGCATTGAAGGTAGTTTTGTTTCTATTGATTACGAAACAGGTGAAGTTAATGCACTTGTAGGTGGTTCCGGTTATTTTTTTAGTAATCAGCTTAATCGTGCTGTAAATGCCAATCGCCAAATCGGTTCTTCTGTAAAACCGTTTATTTATGCTAAAGCTTTGGATATTGGCGAGCTTGGCGGTCGTCCGATTCATCCTTTTACACGATTTAAAGATGAAATTAAAACATTTAAAGTAAACGGGCAATCATACACGCCGAAAAATTATTCGCCTTATCATAAGTACGGAAGCATGATTTCTATTTATGACGCACTTAAACGTTCGCTGAATACAGTTGCAGTTCAAACAATGGAGCTTTTGCCGGCAGAAGAGGTTGTGCAGCTTTTGGGCGATGCGGCAGGAGTTGTTGTTCCTACTAAGCGAATTCCGCCTGTTTTGTCATTGGCATTAGGAACTGCGGAGCTTTCGGCACTGGAACTTGCCACTGCATACTGTGTTTTCCCACGCGGCGGAAAAAGCGTTTATCCGGCAATGATTCGTCGTATTAGTGATACTCGTGGAAATGTTTATTATGACAGCAAGCGAAAAATTAACCCTTATTTCCGCTTTTTGCAGCCGGAAGGTCTTTGTGAATCTAAGACTTTATTGAGCCAAGAAACTGCATGTGAAGTCCTGCAAATGATGGGCGGAGTTTTTGAGAAAGGCGGAACAGGTTACTGGGCGGCAACATCCTGCGGTTTGAATAAGAGAGCATACGGAAAATCGGGAACAACTCAAGATTATAAAGATGGTTGGTTTGCTGGACTTACCGGGAAAGAAGTTTCGGCATGTTGGGTCGGAATTGATTCCGGTGAATCGTTGCTTTTGTCCGGAGAATCGACAGCTGCCGTTATTTGGGCTGATTATAATGCAAAAGTTTTTTCAGACAGCAGTGCAGAACTTCCTGTTTCGCAAAATATGAAGCTTGTGCGAATCTGCCGAGAAAGCGGATTGGAAGCAACGGATAATTGTTCGGACTGCATTGATTTTTATTTTAATGCAAACGGTGCGCTGCCGGAACGTTGCTACATTCATTCTGACGATATTATGATTATCGATGAAAATTTTTAAAGGAAGGTGCAAATGTATTTCAGAAAAAATTTATATGGGATTTTTTGTTTCTTGCTGATATGCTGCGGATGTCGAAATCAAAATGAAAATCCGTATTTACCGTATGAAACGATTTACGATAAAGAACCGAATAACTCATTTGATACTGCACTTCCTTTGAATGCCGCTGCCGGATTAAATATTGCCGGTTTTTATAATGCGTATGATGAAAAAACTCAATCACCGGACGCAGATTATTACCGTATTTCACTGAAAGATTCCGGTTGTGCTTACAGAATGACATTGACCGCAGTGCCGGGAGTTGACGGCAAACTTATGGTTTATTCGCCGAATCATGAACTTTTGTTTGAAATGAATGAACGAGGTGTAGGAGAAGCCGAAGTTGTGTGGGATTATTACTGTAGGTATCCGGAGATTTATATAGCGGTAGCTTCGTGCGGCGGAGCAAATAATAATGTGCCGTATATGTTAAGTATTGCGGCAGATAACCATGACAGCAGAATAGAAGTAGAACCTAACAATGAGGAGAAAAGCGCAACTGTTTTGACTTCACTTTTCCCATTGAAAGGTTACATTGTGCCTAACGATGATGTGGATTGCTATCATCTGGAATTTGACGGGCAAGTATGCGATTTCAGGGTAAAAGTGGAATCTTTTTCTAACCTTGATGTTTCGCTTACATTGGTGGAAAATATTTCCGTTCCGTCGCCGGATACGACAAGTGATGTTGAAGTTACTCGAAAAAGCTGTGTAGTGAATCAAAATGGGTGGGGCGGTTCTGAAGTGACGCAGTATTTTTCATCGGGCAAAAGTGATTTTTATGTGTACGTTACAGCGAAAGTTCAAAGTTCACAGAAAGAACCTGTTTATTATATTACGATTGAAACGTTTTCTGAAGGTTCTTATGAACGAGAGTTTAATAACTGCCGTGAAGATGCAACTCCGATTTTAGTTCAGGAAGAAATTACCGGCGAGCTTGATCCCGGTGATGTTGATTGGTTTTACTTTGATGTTTTATATTCAGGAACAAGAGCGGAGCTGTCACTTGATGGCATTAGCGACAAACGTTTTGCGCTTGACATTGAAAAATCCGACGGAACAACGGTATACAGCGGGAAAGGAACAACTAATCTTTCTTTACGGGATTTGAAATCCGGACGATATTATTTGATATTGAAGCAGGATGAAAAGATTGGTGTGAAAAACAGATATCGCCTTTTTATCAACACTTATTCAAATCATTAGGATTTATTATGGAAATAAGAAAAAATGTATTTTTTTGGTTAATGCTTGGTTTTTTGATTGTTCTTTTTGGTTTTCTTTATTTTATAGGAATTGTTAATTTGTTTTTTGGCGACGGAGTTTTCTTGAGAACTTTTTCTGTGCTTGATTTTAACAGCAGTCTTGTGGCGTTTTTTTATCTGGTTATTGTAAGCATTTTCTTCGTGGTTATGGTTACGATTATGATTAAACTTACAACAATGCCGGAACAGCCCAATACGCAGGAGATTATAGATCAGATTGAAATTACGGCTAAAGATTCACAAGTGTCACCTGAAGTAATAAAAAAAATTACTGATATTTCATCGAGTATGGTTTATCGTGAAAATGAAAAGCGTTTCCTTATGATGTTGGAGAATACGACGTTGCAGGATAGGCTTGATGATGTTTACTATGGTTTTTCACAAATGACATGTGATATTACCGAATCGCAGTCGCTGCTGGAGCTGCTGGAAAAAGCTATGTATTGGGGAACTAAATTATCTTCTTCAAAGCGAGCTTCTATATTGGTGACTGACCGCGATAAATTGAATGTTTACAAAACTCAAGGCTGGAAAAATGAGCGGGGTAATAACGAATTTTATTCGGTTCCTATAAATGAACGTATTGCCGGGAAAGTTGCGGCGGATAAGCGTTTTTTAGTCGTAAATGATTATGATGATTATAAAAATTATGATTTCCCGGATAAAGATTTGTATGAAACCGCCGCTTTTATTGTATTCCCGGTTGTTTATCAAGGCAGAACCGCAGCAGTACTGAGTTTTTCGGAGAATACGCGGCACGGTTATTACACTGTAGGCGAACAGGAAATTTTGCGTGTAATTTCCATGCTTACAGATAAAATGTATGATTTTTTGCAGCAGAAAAAAAAGCTGCAACGTTATGAGCTTGCAGCAGTGAAAGAATCAAGCTGAAAATTTACTACGGAGGATTTTTTATGCTTACACAACAACGAAATATTTTACTGAACATTGCTGCCGGAAAGTTTGCTAAAAAGGGCTTTCAGGTAGAAACATTTGAGACTTCCGAAGAGGCTGTCAATTGGCTGAAAGGCGAGATTAAAACTACCGATGTTATAGGATTCGGCGGTTCTAAAACACTTGAGCAAATCGGTTTTTTTAAAAATTTTACTAAGGCGGATTATCCGAACTTGCTGGATAGAAATGCGCCTAATCTTACATTTGATGATAAAGTTAATATTTGGAGAAAGGCTTTGACTGCCGATGTTTTTCTTTGTTCTGCTAATGGCGTGAGCATATCCGGCGAGTTGATTCTGATAGACAAAAACGGCAACCGCAATGCTGCAGCAACATTTGGTCCTAAAAAAAGAATTTTTGTAATCGGTTGGAATAAACTTCAGAGAGATTTTAATGCAGCAATGGAATATGCAAAAAATGTTGCTGCCGTGCAGAATAATCTGCGTTTTCAAACAGATAATCCATGCACTAAAGCCGGAAAATGCTTAAATTGCAATACATCTGATGGACTGTGTTTTGTTACAACCACAATCACACATGCAATACAGGCATTTCCGGCAATTTTATTAATTATAAAGGAAGATTTAGGATTTTAATCTTCTTTAAAAAGTATAGCATCTTCTATTTGGAAAAAGTTTGCGGCTATGTCGACTTCTCGGCTGCTTATGGATGAAATAAGAGCTACTTCAAAATATTTGCAGGTAGTTTCATATCCTTCTTTTTCAAACTCAAGACAGAATTTGAATTTCTGTTTTGCTCCGTTTTCTTCGGCAACGAGAGGATGAACATGGAATGAAAATGTTCCGTCCATTGCGGGAACAAGAGTTGTAGGGTTTTTCCAGTAGTCGCCTATCATTTCCGCAGTTTCTCCGCTGTCTGCAAAAGTAAGAGTAACTTTCACATCAGTGAGTGCCTGAAAATTTTCATCTACTGCACGTCCGACAAACACCGGAAAGAAGAAGTAACTTTTTCCAGCTTCTTTTTTGATTTCTTTGTTTTCGACTTTTATTTTTTGAGCATGGCGCGGCATGTGAGAAATAACGTCTATTGCTTCCTGACTTAAAGCCAAAAGATCTATATTCATCTGCATATTTTCGCGCTTTTCATTTCTGGAATGAACAAAGCCGCGTGAAGATATTACGTATCTCGGTTTAATTTTGTTCAGACAATAACAAATCATGTCCATTCTGCATTGTTCGCATTTGCAGATACCTTCTTTATCTTCCAACAGTACTTTTATCGCATGTTTAACATAATCTTCCATTAAATTATAAATTTCCATATATTTTACCCCCATAGAAATATTGGAATATATA